>WGDE01000191.1 GCA_015493385.1 Phycisphaerae bacterium | reverse complement strand
TATGCGTAAACTTCTAAGGAAGCTTACTTTTGCGCTTATTAAACTTCTTTGCGATATCGAAAATATGCTAAAAATGAGACTAATGACCTTCCTGAAAGCAATGCCAGTTTAGAAAAACTCAGAAATAGTGTTTTTTTTCAGGGACGACTAAAATAATGAAAAACCTCTGTGCTGCATGTCTGATATCTTTAATTGGGATTACTGTAAACCTAACATTTGCGCAGCAATGCAAGAAAAGCTGCCCTGTTGCTTCTGAGGATAACTCACAAAAAGCTCTTTCTGCAAGTGAGGCAACTCTTCCAGAGAATTCTCCATTTAAGATTAAAGACTACGGAGGAAGTTTCTGGGATAGGGCGTATTTACTTGGTGACCTTGACGGAAAACGCACAGACCTTGCATTGCAGGGAATCACCTTTGAGACAGACATCACGCAGGTCTTTCAGGGGAATACTCGCGGAGGTAAAAATACGAGTGGTGCATGGGGTTATTCTGGGTCTGCGGATTATTGGTTGAGATTTGATACTCAGCGTTTGGGTTTATGGCCGGCGGGTATGATTACTATTCATGGAGAGACAGCGTTTGGTAATAGCCCCTACGGGTCAGTTGCGGCGATTATGCCAATTAATACAGATGTATTGTTTCCTGAAAAAGACGAGCCAGGCCTGACAACTCTTTCAGAGTTGTATCTTACTCAATTCCTTTCGGAGCAATTTGCCGTAATGATAGGTAAAATCGACCCTATTACGCTTGCAGACGAAAATGAATTTGCAGACAATGAAAAAACTCAATTCCTCTCGGCAGCATTTAAAGGAAACCCTGTGCTTGGTTTATATGCACCATACACAGCATTAACTGTTGCGATGTGTTATTTTCCTGACAAAGAAACGCGCATATCAACCTTTGCGATTGACGCTAACGGCGGCGTTACTAGGAGTGGTTTCGACACGGCATTCAGCTCTCCTAGAGGAACTTCTGTTGGTATAGAGTTTACTAAAACAGTGCATCTGTTGGGTCAAGAGGGGCATCAACGGATAGGGTATGCATATAGCAACAAACGTTTCACTGCCTTAGATCAGAACTGGCTAGTAACGATACCTACTGGTACTATAAAAAAACAGTCGGGCGATGGCGGTATGTGGTACAATTTTGATCAATATTTCTACAGCGAAGAAGAAGATCCAACACAGGGTGTTGGTATCTTTGGTAGATTTGGATATACAGACGGCAGTGCAAATCCAATACAGAGATTCTATAGTTTCGGTGTAGGCGGCAAGGGTGTTATCGACGAGCGTGATAATGATACATTTGGTATTGGATATTACTACGTCGAGCTTAGCGACGACTTGCCAGCAGCACTCAACCTAGGCTCAGAACAGGGCGTTGAAATGTATTACAATATTGAAATATCAAAGGCAATACACTTCACTCCAGATATCCAATGGATTGTTGACCCTACTGCAGGATACCAAAATAGAGATAATGCAATAATTGTTGGTGGTAGATTGCAGATGAGTTTCTAGGGATTAGAAGCTAGATACGCAGACTAACGAACAACCCATTTATAGAATATCCTTGGCATCAATGACGTAAAGTCTCTTGGTTTTATCTGAATATTGTGAGATTTTCATGTAGGAAATAATTGCAGCAGTAGCTCTTAAAATCTATTGTGATAGAAAAAACTTATATCTCTCAACATGCGATTATTAAAAGGGTTAACTCAATAATACGGTCGGATTGCCCCTTCTGCTGGCCTGCGGTAGCAATATTATCGGATAATAATCTTGAACAGTCTCCCTCGAATTAGTATGATAACTAGCGTTCTTTGATAATATATAAATCACTACAGGTTCTAAAATCTCCTAGAGATTGAAGAATTAAGAAAGGGAACGCGGTGAAATTCCGCGACGGTCGCGCCGCTGTAAGCGCTGAACACTAACCAAGATTGATTGCCACTGTCTTTTATTAAGGCGGGAAGGTTCTTGTGTTATTGGGGTTGCTCTAAAGTTTTAGATACTCCTAAGCGTAAGTCAGAAAACCTGCCTGTGGTATGTCTGCATGTTGTTCTCGCGATTTGGAACATGGTAAGGTCAAAGTGCCCTCGCTCTGATGTATGAGCTTTTACTCACATAATATACCGCCGTTTCTATTCGCTAGAGACGGCGGTTTTTTATGGATTAAAAGACGTGAACTCGAGTAATCGTCTTTCAATTACAAATACAATTTAATTAAAAAGAAATAAGGAGTTTTATTGCGATGAAGAAGATTTTGATTTTAACAATGTGTTTATTGGCAAATGTAGCTCTAGCCTCTATGGCTAGCTATGTTAGCGATTTTGAAAGCCTCACTTTTGATGGTTCTAGTGAGTATTACAATGGTAGTGATCTTTCTGGAGGGTTTGCGCAGAATGGTGGTTTGGTTTATTTTACCAACAATTACAACTCTACCTATGGTAGCTGGGATAGTTTTGCGTACTCTAAAGTTAGCGACAGCACAACTGCTGGTTGGTCAAATCAATACGCGGCTTATCCTGGCAGTGGAGCTAATGGCTCTAGTAACTATGGCGTCTTCCACGAGCCGTGGTCTAGTACGACTGCGATTAGCTTTAATGTTGATACCGCAGTAGCAGGCTTTGATGTTGCAAACACAACATACGCGGCGCTGTCAATGCTAAATGGAGATAACTTTGCTAAGAAGTTTACTCAAGATGATTGGTTTACTCTTACTGTAACTGGTTACGACGCCTCTGGAGCTATTGGCAATTCAGTGATTATTTACCTTGCCGATGGAACAGATATTTTGTCTGACTGGAAATGGGTGGACTTGAGTAGTCTTGGCGCAAACATACGGAGTCTATCATTTGATCTTAACT
>WGDE01000190.1 GCA_015493385.1 Phycisphaerae bacterium | reverse complement strand
CAGCCAACGAAATTGGTTGTCTTTTCATTGCCAGCAGGTGTTGCCTTATCTGATATTGAAGCCAAGACTAGCGCAGGCCAAGTTTTAGTTGCTCTTCGTTTAAGCACATTATCAAGATCGCATAGCATTCCAGTCGCTACAGTTAGTGATACTAATCTTGACTATTACGTTGGCGTTATTACAGAGCAGAAACAATCAATTCTAGAAGCTTTAGCTGAAAAGGGAATTGTAGACCCTAATATGGCTTCTAATCCGCAACCTTCAAACGGTGCGGGGGATGTTGAAATTAATCCGACTTTGAGTTGGGTTAATGGAGTGAGTGCTTCTGCGCATGATGTCTACTTGGGAACAGACCAAGCTGCCGTTGCAGGTGCAGATAGAAGCTCACCTCTTTATATGGGTAATATCTCAATTAATGACCCTAGCGAGTTTTCACCAAGCAATCTTAGTTATGACTCAAATTACTATTGGAGAGTTGATGCGGTTAATTCTTCTGATGTTGCGCAGTGGCCAGGCGTTGTTTGGCAGTTTACCACCAAGACAGCTCCTATCACACATGCAACTAATCCATCTCCAGCAAATGGGGCTTTAAGTGTTGGCGTTGATTCTCTTTTAGGGTGGCAAAATGGAGAGTTGGCAGCTTCTCATGACATTTACTTTGGCACTAACCAGCAAGAGGTTGCTGTGGCAGATAGAAACTCTCCACTTTATATGGGTAATATACTTGTAAGCGATCCGGACTCAGATAGCTTTGATCCTGATCTTGGTTATGGAGCAACCTACTACTGGAGAGTTGATGCAGTTGATTCTTCTGATGTTGTGCAGTGGCCAGGTAGTGTTTGGCAGTTTACTACATTTAAAACGCAGCAAAGTTTGGTTGGCGATTTCAATGGAGATCATGTCGTTGATCTAAATGATTTAGAACTTTTTGCTGCACAATGGTTAAATGGCCCTGGATGCCCAGTTCCTGATTGTGCAGATTTAGATGGTTTAAATGGAGTCAATCTAGACGACCTTGCTATTTTTAGCGCAAATTGGAAAAAAGAAGAGTCAGTTAATGAATCTATCACTTTCCTTGCTCACTTTAACGATACTACTAGCTGGGATATTAATGAAGCTAACGGCGACTACGCACAGGGCAGCGGTGTTGCTACTGTAGCGGGGGCTCCAACTTGGAGTGCAGGGTTATTCCTTGGTAGCACTCCAGAGAATAAAGCATTTTATGCGACAGATGGAACTGGAAAAGTTGAATTTAGCACTGTTGATAACATTGAATATGCTAGCCCAACATCTGGCGGTATAACAATCGGAATGTGGTGTAAGCTTCTAGGGGCTAATCCAAAAACAAAACCATTTGTTATTCACAGTTCAGATTGGTCTGATTATTTGATAATAAGCTACAACAGTACTCAAACCAATAAATGGGTTGCAACTCTTAGTGACAGTGGCACTAGACTAGATACAGCTGGCGCAGATGCAACATCATTCGTTAACGATTGGATGTATCTTGCGGTAACTATAAACTTTGATGATTCGCAAGTCACACTCTATCAATATGATGTTAATGGAGATAGTGTTGCGGGCAGCCCAAGTGTTAGAAATATAGCATCGTCAGGGTTTGATGTTAGAAATGGTGTGATGCAGCTAAACTACTATCTAGCGGCGGATGGAATCTTGATAGATGAGTTCTCTATTGATAACGTTTCTCTCACTCCAGAAGAGATGCAAGATAGAGTTGATGCAATGGTTGCGGGTAGTGAGCTTTAAAGCTGTGGTTAGCAATAGTAAGAGTGTTTTAGAGTAGTTGTATCGCTGATAATATGTTGACTTTTCACAATTAAATACAGTATGATGTCGTTTCTAAACCGTTTAGCCTATTTATATGCTAAACGGTTTTTTTATGTTGATGTGGCGTAATGAATAAATAATTTATTTAAGAGATTAGTTATGAATATTGATGTTTTAAACTTTTGGACAGGTAAAGACACCAGACATTTCTTTCAGCCAGCCGTTTGTAATTGCAACAATGAACTTCTAATGGTGGTGCAAGAGTTTAGCGGTATTGGAGATACTTACGGACCAGTTGAATATTGTGTCTCGAAAGATCAGGCGAAATCATGGTCTCAGCTAGAAGTAATCCCTGCTTTAGCTACAACAGATTTAGGTGGTGGTTTTTCAGAGGGTGTTGCGGATGCTCGTCCTTTCTATCACGAACAAACAGATACTACTATCATAATTGGCTGTACATCTTTGTATGGTGCGCATGGCAATGTTGATAATGGATTGTCCGAGTCTATCGAAAACTTTCGCACTGTTCCAGTGTATTCAATAAGAGATTCAAAAGGGAACTTTTCTTGCAGAAAAGAACTCTCTCACCCATTTTTTGAAGATTACAAGGACTGGCGTGTAGCGGCAACACAGATTAGCATACTTCCAAATGGTGAATTGATAATTCCAGTCTACTATTTATCCGATCCAATAAAACCTCTTGCTTCAGTGATTACACTGAAAGCGAGATATGATGGAAGCGATATTGTTGTTGAGCAAGTATCCAAGCCTTTTCATTCCAATGTTGGCAGAGGTATAATGGAACCATCAGTGATAAACTTTGATGGGTTATTTTATCTGACAATCAGAGCAGAAGATGGCAGTGGTTACGTCACAACATCTACCGATGGTTTGAATTGGCAAGAGTTGTCTGCCTGGAAATTTGATGATGGCCAAAAGCTTTCAACATCAACAACACAGCAACATTGGGTTGAATTAGATTCTAAGCTATATCTAGTCTACACTAGAGAAGATGAGTCAAACTTTGATGTGATGCGTTGGCGTGCTCCTCTGTTTATCGCTGAGGTTGATCCTAAAAACAAGTGCATTATTAAGTCTTCAGAGCAGGTTGCATTGCCGTTGGTGCGCAAGCATAATATTGCCTACATAATGGGGAATTTCCACGTCTCGAATACATCAAAGAATAGCTGTATTATATCAGATGCCCCTATATGGCTTGAGATAACAAAGGGCGCAGTTGCCCAAGATGACCGAATTACCGATTATGAATCTTATGTTAGTTTGGCTTTGGTTAGTGTTTAATTGAAACCGTTTTGCTAATCAGAAAATATCAAAGGAATCGAAATTGAAAAATATTAACACAGCATCTATTTGTGTATTAGCCTCTCTGCTTCTATTTAGCACGGTAGCATCTTATGCGCAATCTGTGGATTTAGTTGACAGTAATGATCCTTCTCAATGGGAGGGGTTGGTTGTAGTCAATTCTCAAATTACGCACTCTAAGGAAAATAGTTTTGAGTTGTTTGGTAAGTATGCCACTGAGCTTACAACCAAGCGTATGATTCCTATTGATATGAAAAAGACCTACACTCTCTCAGCTTGGCTGCGCACATTAGACCCAAATATCCCCGCATGTGGAAATATAGGTCTGCGCATGTACGATAAGGATAAGAGAGAGATTAAGATCGCCCATGTTAATGCTTTTGTAGGTACCGAATCGAAGCTTGTTAGTGATGCTCTTAAAGGGGCTAAGGAGTTCTTCATTGAAAAGAATCCTATATATCTAGAGATAAAGACAGTTTCAGTTGCGTTTAACGCTAAAGATGATTATAGCGATTTACCCAACTATAATCTTTCTCCGAGAGTTTCCAAAATAGTTGATAATGGTGAAAATTATAAAGTCATTTTATCGGCACCAATGCCAAAATCTTACAAGGCGGGAACAAAGATTCGTCTTCATCAACCTTGGGGAGCTCCACTGTATTGGCTAAAAATGGGCTGGTATCCCCCAGAATGGACAAATGTCACAAATACAATGAAGGGTGAAGCTGTATTTGGAACTCCAATAGATAAGTTCTGGCATGGAACTAAATATGTTCGTGTATTTGTGTGGTTTGGCAATTGGAATCTAAAGCCCAAGGATGGAGCCAAGTTATTAGTCAGTGATATTGATTTTATTCAGAAGGATTAAATGTTCCCTTAAGCTTCAAACTGATAGTCACTCGACAATATCTAGTCTCTATATAAGTCTAGCGACAAACCTTTAACATAGCTATTGCAGGTACTCTCTAGTGTGTGCAAAAAGACGGTAGTTGTAGTTAATGGCATTCTTAATTATTCCGAATATAAGATGTCTGCTGGGTTAATATGGTTGTAGTCCCAACGAGAGAGTTTTTTCGGAAACATTACCCAGAAAATATCGTAGAGGTAGTGTTCGTGTATTAAAAATGTCGTAATATACCTGCTTAACAGGTGGTATTTTAGTTAAATCTAAGGAAAAGAATGAAACGTAATCTTTTATTGCTGGTTGTATTTCTTTGCGTAGCCTCGGTAAATGCATCTATTACGGAGAAAAAGAATTCTGCAGACTTTGATTATAAGTTTGAATGTGACACAAATAGCCCTACTGGTTATAGTCCGGTCAATGCTGCGGTAGCTTCTAGTGATGGTAATATCCTAACTTTTAATTCAGTGGTAGCTAAATCGTACATATCAGATCATTGGCCAACTGCTGTGGCAGAGCCTACGGGCTGGACTTTCGAGGCTAAATTTAAAATTGGAATTGATTATCCAGACGATTATCATATCCAGTTTGATATTGGAAGCTTTAACGACGATCCGTACAATAAAAGAAATATAATCAAGATTAGTGCCAATGAGATATATATTTACAATAAGAAATACATATCAACAGATGATTTAACAGCAGGTTTTCACACGCTTCGAGTTGCCCAAGAGGCAAACAGCTCAGTCAGTGTTTTTTGGTTAGATGATAATCAAATAGCAACCTGCTCTGGCTCTCTTAGTATTACATCTTCAGTTTTACAGTGGGGCGCTATGACTGCCTCTATCCATGGTGCTGTTTATTTTGATTACATTAGATTTACAGGTAAGGGAGCTTTTGCTCCAGGTCCACTTGTCCCAGTCGCAAAAGAGCCATCGCCAACAGATGGATTTTCTGGGGCTCCAATTGATGCCGTTCTTAAATGGAGCAATGATGACGGGGCATTCTCAAACGATATTTATTTCGGAACAAGTCTTCCGGATGTTCTTGAGGCGGATAGAGACTCTAGCTTGTATCAAGGTAATATTATCGCTAGCGATCCAAATAGCTTTGTGCCATCGCTTGATTATGGCACTACTTACTATTGGAGGATTGATGTAATTGACTCTTTGGGTGCTCTAGCTAGCAAAGGGAAAGTTTGGCAATTTACAACGATTCCCAAACCCGTTCCAGAGCCTAGTGCGCCAATTCCAAATGATGGTGCAGCCGATATTAGTATAGAGCAGACTCTGAGCTGGACTAATGGTAACGTTGCATCTTCTCACGATATTTATTTCGGTACAAACTACAATGATGTTCTTAATGCCGACAGATCATCGCCTCTTTATAGGGGGAATATCGCGATAGATAGTCCAAGCACCTTTTCACCAGAGCTAGGTTATGGCGCAACTTATTACTGGAGAGTTGATGCGATAAATTCTGATGACGTCGCGCAGTGGAAGGGCGATGTTTGGCGGTTTACTACATATAAGACGCCGCATACACTAGTTGGCGATCTTGATGGAGATTACGATGTAGATATAGACGACCTTGGGCTCTTCTTTGATCAATGGCTAAACGCTCCGGGCTGTTTGACTCCAGATTGCGCAGACTTTGATAGCCTAAACGGTGTTGACGTCTACGATTTTGCGGCATTTGCTAAAAACTGGAATACTCAAGATACTTGGTATCAAGTAGCTAGAGAAGCAGCGAAGAATAGGAAAAGGCGAGTCCTTTTCGATAACGATGGCTGTGATATAGTTTATTTTACTAACAATGTTAGTAAGCAGAGTTTCTGGGATTGTAGATTCACAGGACTTCTTGGCACTCAAACAGATACGGTTTTTTATTGCACGTGGAGTTCCGGCTTTGGTTTCTTCTCACATAACACAAAGCTAGCTACATTATTTAATACGACTGACGGTATCTTCTACAACAATAAAGTACAGGCTTTCATTGATACGCTTGGAGTTGATAATCTAGATATGGCTGTCGAGTTCTGCCACGATCATGATATGGAACTGTTTTGGACGATGCGTATGAATGATGTTCATAACCGAGGCTATGTCGATTTAAGGTCGCCTCTTATATATGAACACCCTGAGTGGCTTGTGGGTTCAGCGTCTAATCCTCCTGTTAATGGGAGCTGGACTGCGGTAGACTATACTCATCAAGAAATTAGAGATTTGCTCTTTAGTTATGTTCAGGAAGTTTGTCAAAACTACGATATTGATGGAGTTATGCTCGATTTCTTCCGCCACCCAGTATTTTTTAAGAGCCATGCTGATGGTGGGGTTTGTAGCGATAGCGAGCGGGCTATGATGACAGATCTAATATCTAGAATTCGTGTTATGGTTGACGATATTGGTCGTCGCAGAGGTAGGCCAATTCTTATCTCAATTCGTACACCTGATGACCCTACATTCTGTAGAGATATCGGTCTTGATATTGAGAACTGGATGGCTAATAATCTTATAGATCTTTGGGTTCCAACTAGTTATTGGAGGCAAAATACTCGCGACTATATCGTTAATCTTGGTCATAGTTATGGAATACCTGTTTATCCATCTCTAGATGAGAGCCGCGCATCTGATTCCGTTGCGAAAAATCTTAGAAATACAGAAAACTCTTACAGTGGTCGCGCTGCCGCTTGGCTTGAGGATGGAGCTGATGGTATCTTTAGCTTTAACTACGATAGGCGATACGCGCATATGTCTAGGCTAGACTACTTAGGCTCGCTAGACACTCTAGCTCCAAAGAGTAAAACCTATACAACAAGTGGACGCGGATATTTCGCACCTGTTGCGGATTCCATGAAGACGAATGTTGAGGATTATCTGCATCTAGACTATATTATGGCGGGAGATAAAAATCTAAAGCTCAACCCTAATAGCACTAAAGATTATCTGATTACTGTTGCCGATGATTGCGCGGGGACTAATCCAGATGTTCGTCTTAAAATTCGCTCCGATGCAGGTATTGGAGATCTTAGCGACCTTAGAGTCAGTGTTAATGATCACCCAGTGGCGTGCAATGGTTTTGGCTCTGGAAGAATGTATCTAGACTCGGCAAAAGGTTATACTGTTGAGTGGAGAATTAAATGGTTGGCCACTGACACAGACGGAGTTGCTTCTTATGCATGTATTTATGCGGGGCCGCAAGAGAATAGTTGGTGGATGGTGAGGGTGTATCTAGATTCTGCTAAGATTTATGCTGATCTCTACAATGCTGATCGCGTAGTTATTGATGAGGATCCAACAAATACAGACTATCACAAGATTAGAGTAACAGTTACAGGTGGTATGGCTTATATGTATGTTGATGACAATCCAACTCCTGTAGCTAGCAGAGCATTACTTTCTCAAGTAGTACTGCCTTTAGTTTTTGGAGATCTTACGAATGCTGCCGATGGTAGATACAAAGTTGATTATGTTTATGCTTACGACGGGGGTGCTGTTGCGGCAGGTAGCGATCCAGAGTGGACCATGCGTTATGAAGCAAATGAGCATCCTACGAGTTTAGCTGCGGCCGAATTCTCAGATGGAACAACTGGATCTTGGGCTCAGAATTTCGGTCAGTATGCTACTGCCTCCGAAGGCAGTTTAGATATAAATACTCTCGGTAGCGATCGAGGGACTTTCTTCTCACTCTCCGAACCAAGCTGGTACGATTACATAGTTGATCCAAGCTATATGATTAAAGGTAAGAATTTAATTAATTTCGACTACATAGGCCCTACAACGATTACAATTGATGATTTAGTCTTGGATGTGAATCACTAGACTAAAGGGAGCCTAGCTATTACTTAAAATCAAGCCACTGGTATTAATTCCAGTGGCTTTTTTTATAGGTTAAACCCGATGCACCATAGGTAGATTAAAGTTTTCGACAGTAGAGTCGGTTGATATTGTGTTTTATCTATTAAATCCCATTTTTTTAGCCTAAAGTGGCTTGACTTAAGTAATCACAAGAGTACCATGGTAAAAATGATTAGATATACGCCATGTGGTTGTATATTGCTAGGGGTTTCCCTGTGTTTATTACTTACAGATTAAGGGCTATTGAGATGTCGAAGAACACGTATAAAGCTGGAGTATGGTCAGCAGCACCGACTCCATTTAATGATAATGGCACGGTTGACTGTGAATCAGTGAAACGTCTAACACAGCATCATATTCGTCTTGGTGTTAAGGGTCTTTTCCTTGGAGGTACAAGTGGAGAAGGTCCTTGGATGACGAACAAAATGTGCAAAGAGGTTGTTGATACAACAATCAAAGCAGCTGATGGTAGATTAAAGGTGACTGTTCAAGTTACAGATAATTCAGCTGTTAAAATGCTTGATAATATCGCCGAGTATGCAGATAGCGGTGTTGATGCGGTTATCGCGGCATCTCCTTTCTTTCAGATAAATGCAAGCCAAGAATATCTAAGAGATATGTACTTGGAAGTGCTAGATAAGAGCCCGTTGCCAGTAGGTTTTTACAATAGAGGTAATGCTTCTAGTGTTGTGGTGGAACCTGAGGCGTATTTGCCGTTAATGTCACATAAAAACCTCATAATGCTGAAGGATAGTTCCGGTGATAAAGACGCTATGCGCACAATCGCAGCACATGCTAAAACTCTAGAAAATCCGCCACTACTCCTAAATGGAGATGAGTTTGATAGTGTTCCATATCT
>WGDE01000189.1 GCA_015493385.1 Phycisphaerae bacterium | reverse complement strand
TGCCCTTATATTGCAAGGTTTTAGAGTGTTTTATCCATTTGCTTGCAATTATAACACATATTAAATAAATGT
Source organism: Phycisphaerae bacterium (assembly GCA_015493385.1). Lineage (GTDB taxonomy): Bacteria > Planctomycetota > Phycisphaerae > Sedimentisphaerales > Sedimentisphaeraceae > S145-28. Next base: position 5,416 of record WGDE01000189.1, on the reverse strand, counting down.
AAACCTCTTTAACATAAGAACTTAAGTAATTTTTCAGGGGCGACTATAATAAAAAAAGCCCACATCTTTTTAGATGCGGGCTTTTATGTTTTTATAGAGCTTTTATTGTATCTGTTGATTAAGCTCAGCTCTTTGATAATTTTGATAGGTTTCAATATTATCATGCATATATCCACCCTTTAGAGTACGTACAGCTACAAGGACAGAACCTATTACAGGTGCATTGACCTGAGCTAATTCGCGTAGAGTTCTTTGTGCTGCACCCTTCTTGGTCGAAGTCGCATTGAATATTACAACTACTGCATCACTTATAGATGCTATTGTTGTTGCATCACTTATGAGAAGCGGAGGTCCGTCAAGGATTACATAGTCATAAATGTCATTAACTCTATCTAGGAAGAGCCTCATTGTAGTTGAGCCTAATAGCTCTGCTGGATTAGCAGGTAGTGGACCGCTGTCAACAACATCAAAATTCTCTATCATGCAATGTCTTATCGCTTGCTCTACTTCGCATTGCCCCATCAGAAGGTTGCTTAGACCATAGTCATTGTGTTCAACAGATGAACCATTCTCTGCCGCTTTTGGGAATAGCTTAGCAGATGTTGGTCTGCGGAAGTTCGCGTCGATAAAGAGGACCTTCTTGCCTTCAGCAACTAAAGTTGAAGCTAAGTTGACTGCGACAGTTGTCTTACCTTCACCTGGAGCACCACTTGCAAAGGCAATGGTCTTATGGGTTCCAGTGCTAGAGAGCTTAAAATTAGTCTTAAGTTGCCTGTAACACTCACTTGTTATTGAGAATGGAGCTTGCCTAATAACCTGATATGGATCAATATCTCGCAAGTCCTCATCGTTATCGCTATGACAAATCATTCCAAGAAGAGGAGTCTTTAGGGTACGCATAACCTCTTGTGGAGTTCTTATGGTATCATTTGATAGTTCGATAAGGAACGCTAAACCAAGACCAATCATAGCACCAAGCATAAAACCACCTGGAGCGTATAAGATTAGCTTTGGTGAAGACATTTCAAGAGGCAAAGGAGCCTTGCCAGCACTGACAAGTTTTGATATCTCAGGGTCATCAATAACGAGCCTGAGGTTTCTAATATGCTTAGCTAACTCATCAAGGGAGTCTAGTCTTTTCTCTCTTATGGTATTATAAGTGCTGTAATTGGCACGAAGTTCGTCGAGAGTCTTTTGCTCTATCTGAGCTGCTTGCAACTGCTTGTTGTATGTTTCAAGTTGATCCGTTAAGACAGCTTGCGCATCCTTGGCGTTTTGGAGATCGGCTTGTCTAGCTAGTTCAGCAATGAAATTTTGTCTGTCTGAGAGTTCTTTCTCAGCTTGCTTAAGTTCACTTCTGATTTGGCGTACTGATCTGTGGTTTTCACCAAGTTTTGCAATTCTTCTTGCTAATTCCGGACGCAGTTGCAATATTCTCTGACGAGCCTGAACAGCGATAGGGTCCTTTTCTGTTTGCTCTCTAACGACATCATCAAATGTTCCGCTAGCACGTCTAGACAATGTCTGAATCTGTGTTTTTATTTGAGAAATCTGTTGCTCAAGATCGGCTTGTTTAACTTCTAAGCTATCTCTTCTGACTTTAACACTATGTCTTACGTCTGAATCTTGGCTTGCTGTATCAAATTCTGCGATATCTGGATTTGCTTTTCTAATCTGTGCCAGTGATGCTTCTGCAGCCCTGAGATCAGCCCTAAGAGCTTCGTCTTGCTTTGTTGCAACAGCGAGTTTCTGGCTTTCGTCTGCGGTGGCCTGCGCTCTCATCGTTGATAGATATAGATCCATCATTTCATTAACGATAGTTTGAGCATCTTTTGCGCTCTTACATGACATTGAGAGTCTAATAAATGATGTTTCACGGTCAGCAACAGCACCAAATTTTTTCATAAGTGCACGTACTGCTTCGGCTTGATCTACAGTTCCATCACTTGAGACAAACTGTTTAAACCAGTTGGTTTCACGCACTTTATCTCTAAGAAGCAATTCCTGAAGCATTGTCTGCTGCTTAATACCAGAAGCTTTTGTTTGCCTAAATAGATAGTAGGTGTCTTTATTAGTGCTACCTCTTGCAAGGCTTAGAGGGTCGGTAGTTTCAGGAGGCAAAACCTTAATAGCTGCTTTTGCAGTATATTGAGGATTGAATATCCGCATAACTACAAAGCCAGATATTCCAATAAATAGACCTGCAACGGTGCAGACAACAATAAGGGTTAGGTGTCTTCTGATTATACCAAGTATTTCTCTCGGGGTGAGCCCCATTTCTGGTTGTGCCGCTCTCGGACGCATTCCCTGCGGACTATTCCCATAAGGAGGGCGTTTTACTGGAGTATCTGTCATTCTTTATGCTCCCACATTAATAATCTGTTATTTCAATGTAAAATATTTAAATAGTCTATCGGATAAGAAGATTAAATAGACTCCCTTACATGGTATCGGTAAGTTTAGCTATAATTCTTAATCCAATGTTTTAGTACCGGTAAACGAACTTCTAAAACTTACGGGCACATCTTAAATTTTATCTTGGCAGACAAGCGAGCCTTTCTGTCACCGGAGGGTGTCAGACAAGAAGCGCCTTCTTTGCTTTTGCTGATAAGGCTGTTTTGTCTTTTTGCCGGAAACAAAAATTCTCTACTTTCTATCCAAAAATAATTATTAAAACTACTCTTATAATTAATTCTCACAATAAGATACCAATTTTATCAATTAAGACAAGCAGATAATATATATACAAATCCTTGTTTGGAATATTCAAATATACATTAATCCTACTTGCTCAGTCTCTCAATCGCGTCAGAAATCTCTTTCTTCATAGATTCTGAAGGGATATTCGCTTTTTGTGCGAGCTTGTAGGCTGCTAGTGCTTCTTCTGGCTTATTTAACATCTCATTAGCTCTGCCAAGGTGTAGGTAAACATCGGCCGGTGCTGAGATTTCGCTAAGTTCAAATAGTTGTACTGCCTGCAATAGTAGTTCTAATGCTTTTTGCGGTTCCTTATTTTGCAACAAAGCAAAGGCATATGTGTCTAAGATTGTTCCATTGCCAGGAGCAAGGGCATATGCTTTCTGAGCATAAGAGAGAGCCTCATCTAATTGAGTATCATTTGACGCTAACATGTACGATAAATTGTTTAACACTGCAATATCGTCTGGAGATTCACTAAGCAGTTTACTGTATAGCGCAATTGCCTCATTCAGATACTTTTTGTCAGGTATCTTGTAGTATGCCAATTGTAAAGTGTCAGCCTTGTTGGATACGAGTGTTTTCTTTGTGTTGTCATCTTTGGCTAGCTTAATACAAGTGTCAATATAGGATAGCGCTTTGTTGTATTGCTTTTGGTTATTAAAGAAGGTATATGCACATATATTCTCTTTAAGTGATTTATTATTTCTTGCCACTCTATTATTAACAATATCCTTAACGGCATCACTGCCTAGAGATTCTGTTGCTTGCATCAGGCTAAGAGCTATACTTCTTCTGTCTAAATCTGAATTGTCGATAGCTTTATTAAAATAATCTTTTGCAGTTTGCTTGTCTCCAAGAGCCGCTTTTGCTCGTCCCATAGCAGAATAAATCATTGGCGAGAACTTCGAATTTGTGTATTGACTAGCAAAGCTGATTAACTTTGAATAATCTTTTAAGTCATACAAGGTGTTAAGATACGCCTGCAGTGCTAGGATATCTGTATGCTTGCTACTGTTCCAGTTGTCTAGATATAAATTGCTAGCAACTTCTAGCTTTCCGCTATCTACTAAGAATGCTGCTTTATGATTTTTCCAGTAGTTGCTTTCTGGGTATTTTGCAATCATATCATCGTAAAACTTAGCAAGATTATTTTTATTATCTGCATCAATATAGAACTTCTCAAGGAGGCTCAGTGCACTTAGAGGAACCTTGTCTTCATCAATGGCGACCTTTATTTCCACAATTGCCTGTTGAATATTGCCAGTCCTAGCGTATGTCTTGGCTAATTCTATCAATAACATTGGGTCGTCGCTTAAGCTTGTAGCTTTTACGAGGTCTCTCAGAGCGGACTCGTAATTGCCGCTTAGATTATTAACCTGAGCTCGCAACCTAAGAGCCACTGCATCTGTTTGATTCTTTGTTAATAGTTTATCAATAGCCTTCTTTGCGTTTTCAAGTTGACCTTTTCTAATACACAAAGATGCCTCAAGAAGTTGTACTCGCTCGTCATCTGGATATAGAGAAGTTATTTCTTTGATACATTTTGCTGCATCATCGAGCATACCTAGTTCTAGGTAAGCTTGCGCTTGTGCAAGTCTATTGTCAATGTTGTCTTCTAACTCTAAGAGTTTATTGGTGTATTTAATCACATCTTCTTTGTTTGATGTTCTTTGCGCAACTAAGGTGAGCCCTTTTACTAGATCAACATCACTTGGGTCTTCCTTGTAGAGCTTCTTTAAAATTGCGTTGGCTTTATCGTATTTAGAACTTCTAAGATAAGCTTTCCATAGAATATCATCTTTACCTGCCAACATTGCCTCTGCTTTATCTTCTTTTCCTGTGATACGCAGAAATTCTGAATAGGCATTTAATACATTGCTGTCGTTTGGAGCGAGCTTAAGAGCCTGCTGATATGACTGTTTAGCAATCTTTAGCATAGCATTTTGGTTTTCTGCTACAGATTGTTCTTTTGCCAATCTTACCGCCATATTGGCAAGTAAGAGCGCATTTTCTGCAGTAGGGTTATTTTTCTGTACCGATTGGCGAATAGCTAAAGCCCTGCGTGGGTCTGTATTGTATGTGTACTCAGCATACATATTGGTCAGATCGCTATCGGTCGGGTTGAGTCTTATTGCTAGAGTTAATGCTCTCTCTAGTTCTGTAGTCTGTGAGGCAGTTACATTTTTCCCTAAATCTTTGTTACGTTTGTAGTATAGTATAGCTCTCTGTCTTGCAATATTGGCATTCGTTGGATTTTGGTCGAAAGCTTTGTTTATATTATCTATCGCAAGATTTTCTTTTTTCATTGCATCGTATGCTCTTGAGATTGTTGCATAGACTGCAGGGAAGATTGGTTGTATTTTTAAGCATTCTTGACCTTTTTGAATAGCATCTTTGTAATCTTTTTTAGCAACAGCTAGTTTTGCCGCAAAGAAATTGCCATCGCAACTATCAAGATTTTGGTCCCTCGCTTTATCTTTCATTTCTAGAGCTAAATCAAAATCTTTCTTGAGTATCGCAATATCAAAGATATTTGTTATCGCAGTATCTTTGTAGTCTGGATCGTTTAGCAGCGGTTTTAGCAATTCTAGAGCTTTATCGTATTCATCCATGCTCTTGTAAAACTGAGCAAGTCTTACGGCTCTTAACTTAGGGTCTGCAATATTATTCAATACTTTGTAATTGATATCTCTAATCTTTTCTATAGAGATATTCT
>WGDE01000188.1 GCA_015493385.1 Phycisphaerae bacterium | reverse complement strand
GATCATAAATTATGCCTTTGTATGGTTCTATAAGTTCAGCAATCAAGTTTACAATGGTCTTTGGAGTATAAAATTCGCCTTTGCCCTTACCACTGCTTTCTTTTAAGGCAAATTTACCTAAAAAATATTCATAAACACGCCCAATAATGTCCTGTCCATTGTCTTTGAGGGTATCAATATCATTGATAGTGTCTAACAATGAAGCGAGTTTTGTTTTATCTAAGGCAAGCCTAGAAAAGTAATTGTCAGGCAACGCTCCCTTTAAGGAAGAATTGTCTTTCTCAATCGTGTTAAGAGCGGTATCAATTTTTAGGGCAATATCATTTTGCTTGGCATTTTTAATAATATAGCTCCAACGAGAAATATCTTCTAGAAAGAAGACATTTTTCATTGTGTAGAAATCCTTCATTTCTACATATCTTTCTTTGCCATCCTCGACAAGCTCTTTTCTGCGCTGTTCAAATTTATCACTTGCAAATTTCAGAAAAATAAGCCCCAAAACAACATGCTTATATTCAGCAGGTTCAACTGAACCTCTTAATTTATCACACGCCTGCCAGAGTGTTTCCTCCATAGATTTTTCTTTTGTATTGTTTTTCTTTGCCATGGATGCCTGTCATTTCCTCTCAATCATTTTTGTTCTTCGTTTGGTTGCTTTTGATGTATAATGTATGCCTAATCCATCTTTCTTTATTAATCTAACAGCCTTAATTTTCACCCAATTTATGGCGTATTTTGAGTTTATATACTCCAAACTCAAAATCTTTGTTTTGCTTAATTGTTAAAAGAAGATTACTAGGAATCAATTCAAATTCTGAATTGCTAGAAACTTTACTTGTCCAATTAAAATCTTTTGCAATTTGCACAGCAGAATTTTCTATGTCGAATACAGAGAAGTTTGATATAACAAGTTTGAGACAGCGTTTAGAATTGGACAATGATTTCAACTCATCGATAAATTCCGTCACAATACTTATTTTTGTTGAATTATGCATATTGTTCATAATTTTCCTGACTATTATCCAACAGCATTCCCGATGAGTGTATCAAACAACAATGAGGATTACAACGATTTTATGCTACTTCTACTTTATTACACTCCTTATTTTTGTCGGGTGACATGTTGTGTATGGATTATTGTACTGACTGAGAATTAAGAAAAAAGATTCAAAAACCAATATTGCGATTTAACCCTGTTTTTATTGAGTGCGGCAGTCTTTTAATCGAAATTCCGGTAAGGTTCACCAGTAGTTAGGGACTGGGGCATAATAAAAATTCTCTTCTTTTTGAAGAATGATCCTACTATGGTTAGAGAATCTTTTCGCCGTGCTTTTATTGATATGCAGAAAAAACAAATTAAGGCGCATCGTAAGCTCCAAACATATAGAGCTGTGAATAATTTGTTTATCTTAAGATACCTCTGCTAAAGGGTTGCTAAAATAATTGATTTTAAGCTGTCCTTTAATAAAAAATGATTTCCAGCGTTGCTTATCCTCTACGATAGCGTCTTAAAGCATTAAACCTAAAAGACTTAAGTTGTAACAATGGTTCCATCCATCAATTTTATTTGGATGAGAACCTTTTTTTTCTTGTATTTGTATTATCGGTAATATAGATTAGATGAAAAGATGATTTCGTTGGGTGGATTTATGGCAAAGAGAATTCAAAAAAAGAAAGTAACGCTTCAGGATATCGCCGAGGCAACAGGTTATTCTAAGAATACTGTTAGCCTTGCGATGAAGAGTTCGCGCAGATTGCCTAAGGATACGATTTCGTCAATACAGAAAAAAGCGAAGCAGCTAGGTTATAAGCCGAATTTAATTGCTCGAAATCTCACGACTGGTAAAAGTGGGCTCATCGGTGTTTATGCAAGTACATTGCACGATTCGGTTAGAACTCAAATTGCAAACGGGCTTGTTACGGAGCTAAGATCATCGCAATATTCTCCTATCTTGGGGCTTGGGCAAAATCACAGTGGTTCGTGGTACACTTCTCCCTGGGTTAAAACTCTTGAGCTTTTAAATGTTGATGCGATGGTTATAGTGCGTGAATTTGTGACAAAGATGCCAGAGTGGCTTTTGGGTAAGCCAACAATCTTAGTTGGTTGTCAGCCTAACGATTTGCTTGAATGTGATTACGTTGCTCTTGACCGTTATGAGGCGGCTAATTTGGGGATTGACTATTTGATTGATCACGGGCATAAGGAGATTTTGGTCTGCGCAGATAAAGAATCTTATTTTGCAGATGGTTGCAAGAAGAGGCTCAGTGAGAGGGGGGCGGTGGAATTTTTGCCTCCGTTTAAAGCAGCGACTATTGAGGATGGACTGCCGGAGTTGCTCGAATTTGTTCTTGAGAATAAGGATAAATTTACCGCTATTATTTTTGGTGACTCTCCGGTTGCGGTTGAGTTTCTAACTATGCTCTCAGATGCTGGAGTTTCTGTGCCAAAAGAGCTTGCGATTATTAGCTACGATTATCTGCCGTATGCAAAACATCTTAGAGTTCCACTGACGACGATTTCTCAGCCGATTGAAGAGATTGTATCTGAGGCTGTTACGTTGACGAACTCTCGACTTGAAAAACCTAATGGCAGCTTCATTCATAAACAATTGAAACATAAAATTGTACCAGGGAAATCTGTTTAAATAAAAGGAACAAGAAATGATTATCGACTGTCACGCACATGTCTTTTTGGCGCCAAAAATATTAATTAGCAAACATGCAAAGAGTACTTTTATGTCTGTTGAAGATCAGATTTCTTTTATGGATTCTAAAGGTGTCGACAAGGCAATTATACTGCCTCTTAATGGTGCAGAGACACCAGTAGAGAGCCAGAGCATGGGCGAGGTCTTAGAAATCTGCAAGAGATATCCAGATAGATTTATACCGTTTTGCAATATAGACCCAAGGCTTGCTAAGCATCCAGAGAAGATTGAAGTAGCGGATTACATATTCCTTCTTGAGCAATACAAACAGCTCGGTTGCAAAGGGGTAGGCGAGCTAGTTGTTAGGATGCCTTGGGAAAACCCACTGATGCAAATGTTTTTGGAAGCGTGCCAGCAT
>WGDE01000187.1 GCA_015493385.1 Phycisphaerae bacterium | reverse complement strand
CTTAGCTCTAGCTACCTTAGCAAATATTCTAGCCCCACGAGAGCTGGTAAATCTCATCTCAAAACACTCAACGTTTGGAGCTTGAAAGTCTGCCTTTATAAGCTCGACATTTGCGTCTACCAAAGAGAGTTCGGCGAGTTGTTTATCCCAAAACTCATTAAGATCGCTTGGCAAGGGGCTGATTCCCTTATACTTCTTTAATTCTTCAAGTGGCATATCTACTACAGCCATAACGGGCCTCCATTATAATTAGGAATATATTTGTTAATTCAGGATTTTATCGTTATTGCTATTGCAGTGAAAGAATAAAGTTGCAGAGAACCTCTAAAAAATCATTTGGCACTCAAGCCAATCATACCGTTTTAGAGTAAAGGGCAGCCTAATGTTGCATTATGCTAATATGTCGCTATAATAAAGCGTTTTACACTCGGTTATGTTAATTAAGATAAAGACTTATGAGCACTGAACATATAAGAAATTTCTCCATTGTAGCCCATATTGACCATGGTAAAAGTACTGTGGCAGATAGATTGATGTTGCTTACAGGGACCGTAACTCAAAGAGAGTTTCATCAGCAACTTCTTGACAGTATGGAACTTGAGCGTGAGAGGGGAATCACTATCAAGGCGTCTGCTGTTACGATGGAGTATGAGTCTGAAGGTAAGAAATACATGATTAACCTAATCGACACGCCTGGCCATGTCGATTTTCACTATGAAGTCTCAAGGGCTCTAGCCGCCTGCGAGGGTGCGGTTCTTGTGGTTGATGCAGCTCAAGGCGTCGAAGCGCAGACGGTTGCAAACGCATATCTAGCAGTCGCCGCGGATCTTGAGATTGTACCTGTCTTGAATAAAGTAGACTTACCGGCAGCCCAACCTGATGTTGTTGCCGAAGAGATTGAGAGTGTTCTTGGTATCAACAAAAACGAGTGCTTCCACGTCAGTGCAAAGAGTGGTATTGGAATGGAAGAGCTTCTCGATGCTATCGTAACTCTGATTCCACCTCCGGAGGATAACAGCGATAAACCGACTGCGGCGTTGATTTTTGATAGCCATTTCGACGGCTACCGCGGTGTTATATGTTATGTGCGTATGTTTGCGGGCTCATTAAGACCCGGTCAGAAGATTAGGCTTATGGGGGCAAACCGTAGCTATACAGTTACGGAGGTTGGAAAATTTGCACCGCGCATGACATCTCTCGAGGAGCTTGGCTGCGGAGAAGTTGGATATTTCATTGGTAATATTAAGAGTCTTGCAGATGTGAATGTTGGTGATACTGTTACCGATGAGCATCATCCAACCGATAAGGCTCTGCCTGGGTATGAGCCGCCGATGCAGATGGTATTCTCTGATTTTTATCCTGCAGACACTGGTGATTATCCAAAAATGAAGATTGCATTTGAGAAACTATCGCTTAACGATTCTAGCTTTACCTTTGCCCCTCAAAGTTCACCAGCACTTGGGTTTGGGTTTAGGTGCGGATTCCTCGGTCTCCTGCATATGGAGATTATTCAAGAGCGTATTGAACGTGAGAATGATATAGCAGTTGTCCAGACAGCACCAACGGTTAGCTATGAAGTTTTGATGACTGACGGTACCGTAATGAAAATTGATTCACCAAGCCAGCTTCCAGATATGAGTGTTATCGAAGAGCTGCGCGAGCCTATAGCCAAGCTTGAAATTATTATGCCAAAAGATAGTATTGGCCCAGTGATGAAACTTGCCGACCAGAGAAGATGCGTCTTGGTGAAAACTGATTACATCTCTAGCACTAGAGTTATGATGGAGTTTAGAGCTCCTCTTGGCGAAATCGTGTACGATTTTTACGATCAGCTAAAGGGCATGACACACGGATACGCAACGATGGACTATGAGCTACTTGAGTACGAAAAGAGTAATCTTGTGAAGATGGATATTCTTGTCAATAAAATTGCAGTCGATGCGCTCTCTGTTATTGTGCACCGATCTAACGCGGAGATACGCGGACGCAAACTCATCCAACGCCTGCGCAAAGCGATACCAAGGCATCAGTTTGAAATCCCTCTCCAAGCTGCAATTGGAGGAAAGATTATTGCTCGCGAAACTATAAAAGGCTATCGCAAAGATGTTACCGCCAAGCTATACGGAGGTGATATCACAAGAAAAATGAAACTCCTCAAAAAGCAAAAAGAAGGTAAAAAACGTATGAAGAGTGTTGGTTCTGTAAACATCCCTCAAGAAGCGTTCATGACAGTCCTAAAGAATGATGAAGAGTAGTTTTTGAGAACGCTTGACATAACAAAAGACTACTCGTTTATTTTTTTTACAATAACTATCACGCTAGGCAAAGAAATCGGATCAATGCTTGCATTTTGGCTATCACAGCCTAAGCAGCTACCGCAGTTGCCTTGACAGGTAGAGTTCTCGATTCGGATTTGATTTTTCTTTTCCATCTCAAACATCATTGGCTCTATATCACTGAGGCCAAGATTGAAATGAGAGCATATTTCACTAATCGTTATAGTCTCTTGTTTCTGCAAGAATTTTAATATGTCGTCGTAATCTAGTTTTGCCATTTCGCTCTTCTAAGAATACTTTAAATGGTTAATAATATTAAACAAGTAGAATAGCAGATTGCTTCAATGTCAAACTAAAAAGACTTGTATCAGGATTGCGCAGTTGTTAAACTGCCGATAATGAATTTTAAAGAAAGGATACCTCCATGCCAGCAAACAAACATATGTTCATAGGATTACATATTACTGATAGAATGAATCATGTAGGCGCAATACAAAAGGTATTAACAGAATATGGCTGCAGTATCAAGACTAGGCTTGGCCTGCACGATTGCAGTGAGAATTTTTGCTCTCCAAACGGTATTCTAATTCTTGAGATAAGCGATACTCAAGAAAAATTCGATTCTCTAGTCGCGTCTCTTGAGGCTATTGAAGGGGTAGAGGCAAAGACAATGGTCTTTGACCATCCATAAACAATAGACTCTCTTGTATAGCCAGACTTTTTTTCTCTGAGTAAACTACTAATTTCCAATATGGATCAATAACAAAATGAATAAAGACTTAAAATCCTGCAGTCTAAAAGAATTACAAGAAATCATACTCTCAGTTGGCGGTAAAAAATTTCACGCCAAATATATTTTCAACTTCATTCATTCTAAGCTTATAGATTCGATTGATGATATTAGCCCGCTTAGCAAGCTAATCAGAGAGAATCTCAAAGAGGCAGGCTACTACATATCTTCAGTTACGCTTGTGGAGAAATTTATCGATCCAGACTCAACGGTCAAGTATCTATTCGCTCTACACTCAGGCAAGAGATTTGAGACTGTCTTACTCAGCGACAACAAACGCAAAACCCTCTGCATTTCATCTCAGGTTGGCTGCAAGATGGGTTGCTCTTTTTGTGCGACTGCAAAGATGAAATTCTCACAAAACCTCTGTGCTGGAGAAATTCTCTCTCAAGTGTATGAGGTTACTAAAGATATTGGCCGCTTGGATAATATTGTTTTTATGGGTATGGGCGAACCGTTTGATAACTACGATGAAGTAATGCGGGCAGTCTATACACTGAATAATGTTGATGGGCAAAATATTGGTGCTAGACACATAACCGTAAGCACCTGCGGCTTGCCAGATCGTATCCTAGATTTTGCACAGGAAAAAATCCAAGCAAGGCTTGCGATTAGTATCCACGCTGGGATAGATAAGAACCGCGAAAAGATAATGCCAATAAGCTCAAGATACCCACTCAAAGAACTAACCCAAGCGATAAGAACTTATCAGGCTATCACGAATCGCAGAATCACACTTGAGTATTGCCTAATCAAAGGCGTAAACGATACGAAGAACGAATGTGATGCTTTGATAGGACGTATAAGAGGAATCAAGTGCAATATCAACATCATAGAATACAACGAGCATCCTGGTAGTGATCTTAGCTCTAGTTCCAAAGAAAGAATAACCGAGTTCCACAAATGGCTTACCGATGCAGGATTTGAAACTCACATTAGATTCAAACGCGGCGAGAAAATCAAAGCAGCCTGTGGTCAACTAGGCGCCAATCTTTTGGAAGGGGAATGAATGATAAAACCATTAACTGCAGATTAACACAGATGAGGGAATTAACAATCGATACGGTTGTGCTTGAACAAAGGAAGAAAAGATTATTAAGAAAATATTTATAGGGTTTATTCTATGTATTATGGGGGCTTCTGTTCAAACCGTACAATATATTACAGCACCAATAGGTGTAATCATTGGTCTGCTTATTTCCATCGTACCAATGAAGATGATACTAGCTAAAGATTACGGGGAATTCAGGTTAGTGCTTTACAAAAAAATCCGACAGAGCAATCACCTGATAATACAAATTAACTCGGACTGCCAAAAATTATGCCG
>WGDE01000186.1 GCA_015493385.1 Phycisphaerae bacterium | reverse complement strand
TATGCGTAAACTTCTAAGGAAGCTTACTTTTGCGCTTATTAAACTTCTTTGCGATATCGAAAATATGCTAAAAATGAGACTAATGACCTTCCTGAAAGCAATGCCAGTTTAGAAAAACTCAGAAATAGTGTTTTTTTTCAGGGACGACTAATTTAAATGCTCCTACCAGAGCCTGCGCAGACGCGTTGCTACTATCGCTTTCTACTATTGGCTTTCCAACATCTCCAGTCCTTGCAACCTCTGGGTCGATAGGAATAGATCCTAAAAATTTAACGGCAAACTCTTTTGAAACTCTCTCGCCGCCGCCATATGTAAAGATGTCAATCTTCTTATCGCAGTGAGGGCAGATAAGACCAGCCATATTTTCTATTACTCCGATGACTGGTAATTTGATTTGATTGCAAAAGCTTATACATTTTTTTACATCAACAACTGATACTTCTTGAGGTGTCGTTACTACGATTGCTCCGTTCGCATCTTTTAGAGTCTGTGTTATTGAGAGCGCTTCATCTCCAGTACCAGGAGGGCAATCAACTATTAAGTAGTCAAGATTTCCCCACATAACCTTATTGACAAATTGTTCGATAACGCCATGTTTTGCCGGCCCGCGCCAAATAACTGGGCTAGACTCACTCTGCAAGAGAAATCCAACACTCATCACTTTGAGTGTCTTAGAATAGTTTACGGGTAGGATATAATCGCCAAGTTCTTCAATGCCGCTACCGTTTATATCAAGAAGCTTTGGAACGCTTGGCCCGTGTAGGTCTATGTCAAGAAGACCAACCTGTTTGCCTTGCATACTAAGCCATACGGCAAGATTGACAGCAACACTACTTTTCCCAACTCCGCCCTTACCACTCATAACTAATATCTTTTTCTTGATATTGTTAAGATTTTCTTTATTGCTAGCAGAAGGGCATCCCTGACAACCACTGCCGCTTGACTGGCAACTAGAACAGCTATTTTCACTCATATCGACTCCATCTTAGAGATTGATTAATTGCAGTTTACCTACGAGGGAGTGATTATCTTCTTATGCTAGTTTTGAGTCAAGTGTTAATTATTGCTGATTATCTTTATATCTTGATTAGCTGTTTCTTTTCATATAGCTTAATAGCTCATCAACCGACACCTTGGCGATGTTCGATGCAGAGTCGCTCATTGCGTATGGTATTATTAGATCGTCATTGTGTATCATACAGCCGCAGGTGTAGACTACGTTTGGTACGTAGCCTTCGCGTTCGTATTCGTTTGGCTCTAGTATTGGAAGCGGTGTCTGCGCGATAACTTTGTGTGGGTTTTCTAAATCTAGAAGAGTAGCACCAAGAGAATATTTTCTCATCGCGCCAACACCGTGAGTTAAGAGAAGCCAGCCTTCTTTAGTCTCTACAGGAGAGCCGCAATTTCCAATTTGCATAAATTCCCACGGATATTTTGGCTCTTGAAGAGGCTTTGCCTTGTGCCAAAATAGTACGTCAGGAGAAGATAAAATGAATAGGTTTTCGCCATCACTTCTAGCGATCATCATATATTCCCCATTTATCTTGCGCGGGAAAAGCGCGAGTCCTTTAGAGTTTTTTTGTTCACCGTTGAGAGTTCTGATTCTAAAGTTTAGAAAATCCTTCGTCTCTAACAATTGAGATAGAGATTTGTTTCCATCAAAAGCGGTGTAGGTTGAGTAGTAGGTTCTCTCGCCGTTATCTTCAAAGCAGACAAACCTAGCATCCTCAATGCCACGGCTCTCATTTTCTGTTACTGGGAAAATGACACGCTCAGAAATATCCATATCATCTGGAAACTCAATGTTGTAGTTGCTTCTAGCGAGCCATAAAATCTTGTTTATAATCTCATCGAGAATCTGTGGCTCTGTGCTGTCTCTATTCTCTTCTTTTAATTTTTCTAGAGCACAGTTAAGCTCATGATGGTCGAAAGTCTCCCCTAGAGTCTCAAGCAAATCGGTGATTAATGTTATGTGCTTGGTAGAATTCTCCCACTCACTAGGGCTCTTGTCGCCTTCTTGTGGGATATAGGATTCTATAAGTGTAGTGCCGCAGGTCTCTCGGTTGTAGGTCATGTTTTGACAAATCCTTGAGGCTTCTAGGAATTTACTTGGCTCATCTAGAATGAAATTACTGTTTTCATCTATCAAGCCAGAACGAAACTCTATAGAAGAAACGTGTCCCTCACCAGTCGAGCGGAAACTCATCACAACACGCTCGCTACCAGATGGAACATTGCTTTGGTCTGGTGCAGAGACAATAGATGGATTAAAAAAGGCAGCCGATTCAATTGAATACTCACTCGTAAAGTATGCACCTATGAGCATCTTTGTCTCTTCTGTGAGTGATTCAGGGTTCTCAACAAAGTGTTTTGTTGCATTAAAATGCCTCAAGAGGATTTCATTATATCCGCGATGGCGATGCTCAAACTCAGCTTTAATATCATCTAATGTTGCAGATATTTTTTCTTGGGGCATTGAAAGGACTCTAGCCACGATTTTTCTGGCTCTAGCCTCATTGGGAACGAAAAGCTTGGTTATCACCCTTGTAGGGTCTGCCCGAAATTCATTATCCATTCTTATAACGTTGAGTACGTCTGGT
Source organism: Phycisphaerae bacterium (assembly GCA_015493385.1). Lineage (GTDB taxonomy): Bacteria > Planctomycetota > Phycisphaerae > Sedimentisphaerales > Sedimentisphaeraceae > S145-28. The sequence continues at coordinate 239 of WGDE01000186.1, read as the reverse complement.
GTCATTGATTGCTTCCATGTTTTAGTACATAATTGTTTATAACTAACTTTAGGTATATACACTCTAATTCGGCTGTTTTGCATATAGTATTTAATAAGTCCTATTTTTGCGTCTTAGTCTCTACTAAAAAGGTGGCTGGATTTGTTCGAGAGGCAATCATTTTGAGCCTAGATAGGTTTTTCGAGGTTATCTCTAATTCGGTATTTGCAAGCACCGTTATTGCTGTATATAATGAAAGG
>WGDE01000185.1 GCA_015493385.1 Phycisphaerae bacterium | reverse complement strand
CTAATGACCTTTCTGAAAGCAATGCCAGTTTAGAAAAACTCAGAAAGAGTGTTTTTTTCAGGGACGACTAATTAAAACTATTGTGTAGTGTGATAAATCAGTAAATTTACGGTACAAACTAAATTTTCTCGGTGGAGAGAATTGCTTTGTTGAATAGGATGATATTGTTGGTTAAATATAAAGCCCCGTAAGTCATTAACTTACTGGGCTTTATATTAAATGGGCAGACGCGGATTTGAACCGCGGACACATGGATTTTCAGTCCATTGCTCTACCAACTGAGCTATCTGCCCGAACCTTCTTGCGATAGAATCATCGCGAGAAGGGATAATCTACTGAAAAAGAGTTGTAATTGCAAGAGATAACAGGGCAATATTCAAAATAATTCAGTAATATTATTGTTGTTGTCTCAGCCAGCACAAAGCAGAGCCCACAGCAATTGTACTAACAGTTGCTGGTTCTGGTATAGATTCTACTCTAACGTTATCTATGTAAATTCTCTCGTCTGCTGAGTTGGAATCGAATTCAATATATAATTGAGCAGAATTTAGCTTAGAAGTGTCTGTTATTGTTGCAGTTATAGTCTGCCAGGTTCCATTCTTTGGATTATTTTCAATCTCATCGCCACTAAGTCCAAGCAATACAGCGGCATTGATAGGGCTCTTTGAGGATTTTACGGCTACCAGAAGAGAATCGTTTCCCTCATAGCTTGTATCCTTAATGAATATGTCCACGCTTATTTTTACTGCTACACTATTACTTAGGTCCATATTATTGAAGATTAATTGTGCCTTGCCATCGCAGTCGCTCAATATGTAGCCTTGCTCTCCATCAGAGAATTCTCCAACTGTAGATTTAGTTTTGATTACCCCAAAATACACGCCATTTGTTAGCCCCATACTGTTGCGAGTATTAACATATGATGCACTAAACCCTAAATCTCCGTTACTTTCGGAGTTAGACGTTGAATTTACAATTGGCTCATCTGGGTTGTTTGCTAATTGATGGTTTTTGGCTGCATCTCCTGTATCAGTATATTTTCCAGGAAATGCCTGTTCGTTTTCAAAGCTAGTTTTGAATAGCATTTGGGCATTTGCCATGGTGGACGATGCAATTAATAATGTCATTGTGAGTAGTAGTTTTTTCATTTCTTTTCCCTTAATTAAACAAGAACACGTAAAATACGAAATGCAATGATACTTATTTCGGGATATACTGTCAATTGTTTTTTTGCGAAGACTGCGATTCCTACTACCAGCCTTAATTAGAGTAGCCAATAAAGGTTGTACCTATGTAGTCGGTGGTATATGTTTATGTAGGAATGTAACTGTCTGTTTTTAAAAGAGATATGACGATAAATATAGAGCATTATATTTGTATGTGCCCCCTGGTTTATTAGAGTTTATAAAGCGGTAAATTAATAAGGGCTCCTTTAGCTATTGCTCAGATAGCCCGATATATTTTAACGCTGCTTGTACAGTTTGGAGGTAAATTATGATTGTAAAAAAGATTAAAACTATTAGAAGAGAAACAGGCTCTTGCATGGTATTGGCCATAATTTTTTTGGTTATATTTGCAAGCCTTTCAGTTGCAGTTACATCATATTCTAGTCGAAACCTAGCAATATCAGTTGATCAGCAAAAATCCAATGAAGCACTTGCTGCGGCATCAAGTGGTGTTGAGTTTGCGTCAAGTATCGTAAAATCATTTGCTTCAATAGATAGCACTGGTGATACAGTGAGTGATAGTCAGGCAAATTCCACTTGGAATGCATTTGTAGCACACGTAAGAAGCTGTGGTTATGGTGGTGTTGCCATAGCAAGTCCCACAAGAATTAATGATAGTAATGGTGGGGCTGACCAATTAAGTGTTCCACTGATAGCATTTAATTCTACTGGTGGTGCATTTTCTCTGAGATTTCTTCATTACGATAGCGATCCTGCCAATATTGTGCTTGAATCAACAGGGACGGATGGGAATTTCACACGTAAGATTTGTATGGATTATAGTATATCAAAGGATGCCCAAGTTTTGGAATATGCTATTGCTTCTCGTGGTCGTATGATAATTACTGGAGATACAACCATTGAAGGAAGTGTTTTTAGTACATGGTATCAATCGCAGTGGCATGCCCCATTTGAATTGACTAGCGATTCAACTATAAATGGAACTGTAAATGTAACTGTCTCGGCTAGCGAGCTTTACAATGAAGGTAACCAGATGGAGACTTTAGATGAGAATTGGAATCCAATTCTTGATGAAGATGGCAATCGTGTTATCTCTGCTCAAGATACTCTGCAGGGAAGTGTGGAAGGCGTTAATTACGATATCCCTGGAGGCCTTATGCCCGGTATGGACGAAGATGATTATGACACAAGTTCGTATCGAGCGATATGTACAGAGATTCCAGCGGCATCTCATACTAGACGAGAATATTTTCCACACGTCTCTGGTGATTATACTGTTGCTAGCAAATCGTGGAGTTCTAAATTGTATAGACATGTTTATCAAAATCAGACATTTACAAATGCAAGATTGCCTAAAGGGAGAAATGCATTATTTGAAAATTGCACATTTGAGGGAGTTCTATATATAGATTCAGACTCTTGGACTTCAAGTACTAGCAGAACTAACAATGTTCGTTTCAATAATTGTCAGTTCAACGGAGTTATAGTCTCTTCAATTCCTAAAAATAGTTACATCCAATGGCGTCAAAACTGTCTTTACTTTACTGGTAGTGCCAATTTCGATAACCAATATATGCAAGAGGCGACAATCTTGGCACCGAACTTTAATGTTAACCTAGGTAATACAAGTGAGCTTGAAGAGGGCAGTGAATCTCATTTAACAGGTGCTGTAGTTGGTGGAATTGTTGATGTGCGTGGTAATGCGAGGATAGATGGTACAATTATCTCAATGTACGATACAAGTCCCCATAGCAATGGTTATGTAACAAACATTGGTTTTGCGGATGATGGAGGTAGCGAAGGCGGCGATCCAGGTGATATTGGTACTATAACTATTGTACCTCCAGAGAATAAAATGCTTCCAGGTGGAATTATCAGTGATATCATAATTGTTCCTAAACAGGAAACATATAGAGAAGTTCTTTAAGGTTTTTATTACCTACGGGTACTTAGTGATTGGCGAAGAGTTAAATTAAACATCTCTTTTGAGAGGGCAATGCTGTGAGATTTCGAATTTTATATCTTATGTTTATTGCAATGCTATTGAGCCTTCCAGCAATTAGCTTTGCTAGTATGATTGGTTCTAATAGCCTTCTAGACCAGAAGACTTCTGTTGTTGCTACTGACGATGAGCAGGGCGATGATGGAGATGAAGATCTCCAAGATTGTTTTGAGTAATGCCAATCTGAAGCTCCCGATTAATTCGGGAGCTTTTTTTGTTCATATCCTGATTATCAATGTTGTTAACGAATAAAATCTTATAGTTTCTTCCTATGGACACCGTATTACTTTTGGTGATTTTCTCTTTTGTAGGTGCCATTTTCTTTTCTGATATAGGCAAAATACTTGCTAGGGAGGCAATAATATGTATAATCTCGGGTCTCTATGACCCGAATAGTTTTGGGTTGTATATGTAATAGCAATAACTAGGTAATGTTACTTTTCTATTTTGGAAGGTTGTAAAATGGCAGAAATTCTCAAGGGTAACGCAGTGGTTAGTCAGTCTGGTGGTCCAACTGCGGTTATCAATGCATCTCTTGTTGGAGTGATTGAAGCGGCACAGGCGAACCCTAATATCAATAAAATATTTGGGGCAGTTCATGCTGTTGCTGGTATGAAAGCTGATAATTTTGTGGATTTGACAGATATTGATGCTCAGACATTAGAAATCGTAGCAGCGAGTCCATCTTCAGCTCTTGGTTCAAGTAGGGATAAACCAAATGCTGATTATGTAAAGGCTATCGTTGAAGTTCTACAGGCGAGAAATATTAGATATTTTTACTATATCGGCGGTAACGATTCTGCTAATACATGTAAGATCGTGAATGAGGAAGCGCAAAAACTAGGCTACGAACTGCGTGCTTTCCATGTGCCAAAAACTATCGATAATGATCTGCGCACAACAGACCATTGCCCAGGTTATGGTAGTGCAGCTAATTTTGTAGCACGTGCACTCCAAGGCGACGATCTGGATAACCGCGCGCTTCCTGGCGTCAAAATAGATATTATTATGGGGCGTGACGCTGGTTGGCTAACTGCAGCAACATCACTTGGTCAACAAAGAGAAGATGATGGGCCTCACCTAATCTACTTCCCTGAACGCAGAGTTTCTATGGAGAAGTTTGTTTCAGAAATCAAAGAGGTTTATTCTCGTCTTGGCCGCTGTGTTGTGGCTGTAAGTGAAGGAATTAAGGACGAAAATGGTGTTGTATGGGCAAAGAGAATTGCCGAAGATGCTGAAGTGGACGCCCATGGCAATGTTCAACTCTCAGGAAGTGGAGCTCTTGCGGACTTCCTATCCTCACAGGTGAAAGAGAATTCTGATATTTCTCGTGTTAGAGCGGACACATTTGGCTACCTTCAAAGGTCATTTGCAGGTTTACAGAGCGAGACAGATGTTGTCGAAGCTCGCGAAACGGGTCGCAAGGCTGTTGAGTTTTCAATGCAGTATGAAAGCGGCTCTGCCATTATGAAGCGTGTTGGAAATGGGGATGATTATGCTGTTGAATTTGAGCGTACAGAATTGAAGAATGTCGCTGAGTTTACAAAAGATCTTCCAGATGACTTTATTAATGAGGCTGGTAATGGTGTTACTGAAGCTTATAAAGCATACGCAAGGCCGCTTGCCGGTTCCCTACCAAAGACCGAATATTTAGCGAACAGAGACAGAGCATAACTCTGGCCTGCTCAATATAAAAGCCCCGTAGCAGAATATTTGTTGCGGGGCTTTCTTATAGTAGCCGAAGTTGTTTTGTGTTGCTGAACTTATCTTAACTTTAGGGTTGCAATTGCAATTGCTGCGAATGCGATTGATAAAAGCCAGAAACGGACAACTACCTGTTGTTCTGTCCAGCCGCCAAGATGAAAGTGGTGGTGTATAGGGGCGCATCTGAAAATTCGTTTGCCGCCTGTGTATTTAAAGTAGAGAACCTGCAATACGACACTGCCAAGCTCCATCACAAATACACCACCGATTAACATCAACAGAATTTCGTTTCTCGTAACTAATGCGCCATAACCCATAGCAGCGCCGAGCGGTAGCGAGCCAGTGTCCCCCATGAATACTTGGGCTGGTTGGCAGTTAAACCAAAGAAAGCCAAGTATCGCTCCCAGTATAGCGCAGAAGAAAATGCTCAATTCTCCAGACTGTGGAATGTGCGGTAAGAGCAGGTAGCTCGACCAAGTTATTGGGCTTGTTCGCATCATAGTTTCAGAGGCAACGTAGCATAAGAATGCAAGTACCGCCGCCATAATGGCCACACATCCAGATGCTAGCCCATCCATACCGTCCGTTATATTGACAGCGTTGCTCGTTCCAGAAATATATACCGTTGCAATTATTGTAAAGAGACCTATGTGAATTGGAATACCCTGTTTGTAGAATGGTAGCCAGAGCATTAAAGCATCAGGGATATTCTTAAAGTCTGAGTAGAGGAATATTGCAATTAAAAAAGCGCCGCCAAATTGAAATGCTAGTTTTTCCCAAGGATATAACCCATCACGTGAGCGATTCTTAATCGCATGCGTTAATTTTAGCCAATCATCAGCCGCTCCAATTCCTCCAAACCACAGTAGTATGAAAATTGCTTTTTGGATAAATGGGTTATTTAATTTTGCCCACAGCAATGTTCCTATTATTATCGAAAATAGAATTAATAACCCTCCCATTGTTGGGGTGTTTTTTCTCTCACGCATTAACTCATTGAGGGCGGTGTGATTAAATTCTGGTCTGTCACCAATCTTACGCTTTAATAGCCAGCGGATGAGAGTTGGTCCTAGAAGTAGTGCAAGTAAGAGGCTTGTAATTGCTGCCATGATGCATCTAAATGCTACATCCTCGTATGCGTAGAAACCAAGCTTGGCCCAGAAGTTTTTAGTTGCATGTAGAAAATGATATATCACTTTGTATCCTATGTAGACGTAGCAATTATTTCTGAGTTGAATAATCTCAAAGGCAAAAGAAATGTTGAGAGTTAGTATTGCCTACAGGGAACCCCATAAAAATTTATTTTAGCAGACAAGTAAATCTTTTTATTGCCAGATTACGTCAGATAAAAGCATCCTTATCTACGGATAAAACTAGCCTGCCTTTCCTGCTGAACAACAAAAACTTTCTACTTACCACTCAAAAGCAATTGCTAGAGCCAACCTTAAAGAGTTAAATCAGAAATTCGATCGATAGTTTTTTCTAAGCCAATGCTTCTTGAAGCCTTGACCAACACTATATCGTCTTTTTTGAGAAAATTATCCAATTTATCGCATAGCTTTTCAGTGCTATCGAAAGACTTTATTTCTATTGTTGAATTTCTCTTTTTTGCCGATTCACCTACCGTGATTCCATAGGGACCAACAGTTAAGAGTAGAGCGATATCAGTTTCGCCAATTTTCTCTCCAAGTTCTTGGTGCAGAAGTTGAGTTTTTTCTCCTAGTTCTCCCATTGTTCCGGCGATAAAAACTTTTCTGCGTTTTTTATCTAAAGAGCTGATGTAGTCTATGGCATTTTCCATAGAGCATGGATTGGCGTTGTAGCAATCATTAATTATTGTTATGCTCGCGGTGTCTATTATTTCCATACGCATATTTGAGCCTTTAAAG
>WGDE01000184.1 GCA_015493385.1 Phycisphaerae bacterium | reverse complement strand
TCTAGTTCCTTATCGTCTATTTTCTCCCAAACATGTCGATCTACAAACTTCTTGACGATCTCTTGCACAGCATCAGAATCTGTACTGTGCTCCTTAATACGATCATAAAGTTCCTTGACCGTAATAGACGACTGGCCACGTTCAGTATCGTCTTCAGGGAACTCAATACCATAAACTGCAATATCTCCAAACCCATTTTCTACAAGAGTCTCCAATATTTTCACTCCTAAAGCAGGGTCTTGATTTACTATCTCATGACAAGCCACATTTGCCATCCCCTGAATATAATTAGCCATATCGCCCTTTGTAACTAATTCCTTATTATTTGATCTCATCTCCGAGGTATGTTGGTCTGCAAGCTCTTTGACAATTTTGGGCACGACATCAGACTTCGCATTGTAATTCTTGATACGATCATAAAGCTGGTCAATAGTTATAAGTGACTTGCCATAATTAATGTCGTATTCAGAGAAAGCGACACTATCAACTGCAACATATCCAAATCCATTTCGTTTAATAGTATCCAAAACACTCATTCCCACAGCCGGCTCTTTATTTATTGTCTCATAGCACGCAAAAGCAGCTAGATTCTGAATGTTAAGCCTTACTAGCTCATCATATATTTCAAGACGTTCTTTATCAAACATCGTACGACCAGCACCAATTATTGAACCATTTTCTATTATCCAGCCATCAGAAATATCACTTATCTCAAGTGGTCTGAGCATAGAATTAAAAATAATTATATGTTTATCTCTGATTTCATTGTAAAAAGGAAGTTTATAGTATTTGTGGAGCAAGGATCGATAGATAAGTCTCTCGAGTGAACATTTATGATTATTGTGGACTAAAAAGATAAGTATCACAAAGTACGCCAACAAAACTACTACATGCCCAATAGTAATAAATCTCTTCTTTCCTAACGAATTATCAACTTGATTACCCATACGATCTCCATGTATTTAATTGACTAAAATCATTCAATATCTTATTAGCTTGTTTGTTTTTAGACAATATTTTAACTACTAACTCTAATCGCATTTTGCATTACATGGCACTACTATTTCCGAATAGTAAAATTGCCATCTCCTGAAATACCAGAACTTCTTAACGCATTTAAATACTACCTGCTTCAGTTTGACTCCATACGCCGTCCTATCACATGGACATTTTATTGAACAAGACACATATGCCTGCTCAACTTTAGGAGGGTCTCCTGCATGGCAGTTAGAATAATGTGCGTCAACCAAAGCGACTGTAAAGACAATAAGTCCCCCAACTGCAAGAATAATTTCTAGGTAACCTTTTCCTTCTGGATCCGCAGATATAGTTGGCTTACCAGTTACATATTCATAAAGCCCCAAACTATCAATATACTCCAGCGGATCCTGCTGCATAAACCGTCCCATCGCCATCGAATAATCTCTATGACGATAGTGCATTCTCTCAAGACCACCTCCGTCAAGCACATCAAGCCTGCGCCCTGTAAAGGCGTATGGATTGTTTATCTGAGAGCTAGAATAGCTCTGAGTATAATCAGCATTGTAAGTAGTCACGCTCCCATCTGCATCGTATTCATAGCGTTCTCTTATACCACCATTAATGTCAATTGCAACCACTGGGCCGTAAAGATGGTCGTGGTAATAAAAATGATCGCCGCCGGTTGCATGTCTGAATTAAAGAGCTGCGGAATCTTTTTTAGGTATTCCCCTTTTGTTAATTGTTGATTGCAGGTCTAAATCGACCACTGTTTCTTTTATCCAGTCTTTTCACCAAACCCTGCGCCGCGTTTGATACTATTTGCTATTTTCTCTGCCTTAGACTTAGCCATCTCTTTGTAAACCTGCAAGATAAAAGATTCCTTCCCCTTTTGTTCCTTAATCTCCCCATTGTTTCAAAAAATGAATAGAAAATAACAAATAACATATCCACTTCACTGGAACCCAATAAAGGGAATCAGTCCACATACCAATTAAAAAACCAAGTATCAAGAAAAAAAAAGGCTTTAGTTCATCCCTTCGACAAAGGAAAGCCAAAGTAACTATAAAACATATTTTCGCCACTAAATCACAATAAAAAGTGTCACACAACCAATCAATCAGAAAACCAACTGTCCAGAAAATGAAGAATGGCCAAAAATCATCTTTATTAATTTTCATATTTATCCTCTACCTATACACTACTCACATTCTCCACATTCATTCTTAGTACCTAGACTCTCGCAAACTGGCATACTACACTTGGCCAAGGCAGCAAGATCTGCGCCTGAATTAAAGGGGCACGGAATCTTTTTTAGGTCTTCCCCTTTTGTTAATTGTTGATTGCAGATCTAAATCGACCACTGTTTCTTTTATCCAGTCTTTGTCACCAAACCATGCGCCGCGTTTGATACTATTTGCTATTTTCTCTACCTTAGACTTAGCCACGTCTTTGTGAACCTGCAAAGTAAAGATCCCTGACCATTTGAGTTCTACTATTTCGTCTGTTCTTTTTCTAGTTCCTTATCGTCTATTTTCTCCCAAACATGTCGATCTACAAACTTCTTGACGATCTCTTGCACAGCATCAGAATCTGTACTGTGCTCCTTAATACGATCATAAAGTTCCTTGACCGTAATAGACGACTGGCCACGTTCAGTATCGT
>WGDE01000183.1 GCA_015493385.1 Phycisphaerae bacterium | reverse complement strand
CGGTATATGTATAGGAAATGCTTGCGCATCCTGCGCGTAGAGCCATATCAACAATCTGCTGGGGTGAATATGAATCGCCGCAATCAAACATACCACTAATATCGGGCTGGCTAATCTGCCAGTTTTGACAAAAGCCACACTTAAAATTGCATCCAATCGCCGCAATCGAAAAGCTCTTTGTAGCGGGCAAAAAATGGTAGAGAGGCTTCTTCTCGATTGGGTCGAGGGCTAAAGCGCATAGTCTGTTATAGTTTAGGCTGTAGAGTTTGCCGTCAATATTTTTGCGCACTTGGCAACGCCCAAGCTGATTGTTTGAGAGCCTGCAATAAAAATTGCAAAGCTCGCATCTAACCGCGTCATCATCTAAAGGCTGCCACAAACTAGCCTCTTTGAGTTTTGTATTTTCTCGCATAACCACAAAACCTCCAGTTCTTAAATATCGCTAGTTGTTGATTGTAGCAACAAAAAAATGCTGCCGCCATACAATAAATTCAACTGTTAACCAAGCATCTCTTTAATTTCGCTTGGCGAAGCAATCTTACCTACAACTTTAACCTCTCCGTCAATAACTAAGGCTGGAGTAATCATAACACCAAAATTCATTATCTCGTTGATATCCGTAATTTTTTCAATCTCAAAACCCCCGCCGATTTCATCTATTGCTGTTTGAGCGTTTTGGGCTAGAACTTTGCACTTAGGACAACCTGTACCAAGAACCTGTATCTTTTTCATCTTTGTAATTCCTATTAAACTAAATTGTTATTTCTATTTAACTAACCAAAAACTTGCCAACTTTAGAGGCTTGAACCGACATGCTGTCTATACTAGAATAAACAACTGGCACAATAATCATCGTTAAGAATGTTCCTGTTAAGAGCCCCATCGCTGCAACAATTCCAAGCGGACTCATTCTTTCTAAACCAACCGCCATCTCAAATATCAGCGGCGTTAAGCCAACAATAGTTGAAACGGTTGTCATAAGAATTGGCCTTATTCTAAGTTCAACCGAACGAATAATCGCCTCATCCTTTGCCACTCCATCTTGACGTGCTTTTAATATAAAATCAAGAAGAAGAATACTGTTGTTAACAATCGTACCGCCAAGCAGTATCAACCCCATCGTAGCAGGCTTACACATCGGCTTATCAAATAGCAGCAATCCCCACATAGCGCCAGCAATCGCAAGCGGAATAGCAGACATAATAGTTACTGGATTCTTGAACGACTTAAACATCGCCAGAAGTAGCATATAAAGCAAGACAAGCCCAATCAAAAGAGCTCTGCCCATTTCCTTTTTTCCTGTCTTCATATTGGCCGCAGTACCAGACAATGTTATCTTGTAGCCTTGTGGAGCCTTAATTTTAGAGATTCTTTTTTTTGCCATCCCAGCAACCTGCGCGATGGTATAGACGCTATTGCCGCCTGTAATATCTATAGTATTGTCAAGTTTCTCTCTGGTTATAAACGGCTGGTCGATATCTGTGGTTACCTTTGCCATACTGCGCAGAGGAATCTGGCCAAATTTGGTTGAGACGTAGGCGTTATTAATCTGTCCTGGGCGGTTCATATTAGCGTTTGAGTATTGGGCTAGAATTGGAATGTCTAGGAAATTATCCAACCGCATACTACTCGTTGGAATCCCCTTAATAGCCGACTTCAATTCTAGAGCAACCTCGCTAGGGCTAGTTCCATATAGTTTTGCAAGTGATGGATCGACAATAACTCTCTCTTCTCGTTTGTCGAAATACCAACTCCTGCGCACATCAACAAGCCCTGGCATTCCCCTTAAGCTATCGATACATTTATCCGCTAAAGAGCTTATAACTGCCGGATCTGCACCGCTGATTATAATATCCAAAGGTGCTTTCGTAGTAGAGAGCGGAGTAGCTCCGTATTCGGTAACTCTAAAGCTGCGCACGCCTTTGATTTTTCTAAGAGCAAGTCGCCATTTCTCTTCAATCTGCCAGATGGTTTCATCTCTTTGAGTCCTATCAATCATATGGATTGTTATCTTAGCCGACTGCGCAGTCGCCCCGCCACCACCAAAGCTTATCTGCCCTGGTTCGGATCCAACCACAGAAGAAATCATTTCAATGCCGGGTTGTTTGTTAATCATCTCTTCTACACGGTAGAGAACCTTTTCAACCTCAGATGCGTTATAGCTTGTTGGAGTATCAAACTCAATTATCGAAATTCCCGTATCCATCAAAGGCATAAGCTCGCCGCCGATCAATGGAGGCACCGTTCTCATCGTAACCACAAAAGCAACAGCCGCTATCACAAGCGACAAAACTCTCCATTTAAGCGCAACACGCAGTATCGATGTATACATTTTAGTTAGAGCGGCTATGCCCTTATCAGTATTTGCAAATAGCCTCTCTAGAATATTTCGATGCTCGTGCGGTCTAGCTAGAAGCTTAGAAGCCATCAATGGAATTATCGTAATCGCTATCAACAATGAGGCTACAAGGGTTGACGATATCATCATATTTAGTGGCCTCATAGTCTGCTGCGTATAGCCGCCAGTAAACATAACTGGAATCAAAACGATAACAGTGGTAAACATTCCCGCGGTAATAGCCAAGGAAACCTCGTTTGCGCCATCTCTAGCGGCAATTAATGCGTTTGGAGTTTTCATCTTTCGATAGTGGCGATATATATTCTCAAGCATCACAATCGAAGCGTCTACCACCATACCAACGGCTATAATCATTCCTGACAATGTTACCATATTGAGCGTGTACGGGCTAAACCACAAAACAACAAGACTGCAAAGAAATGCCAGTGGAATACTAACCGATACAACAAGTGCTGCGCGAGTATCAGCAAGGAAAAAGAATATCACGATAACTGTCAATATCACCGCCTGAACGAGGCTCGTGCGCATACCAGTGATATTGAGGTCTATAATCGGTTGCTGATCGTCAGTAATCTCAAAGTCAATATCAGGATACTCTAGCTTTAATTTAACAAGCTCCTTTTTAAATGTCTTTATAGCCGCTACCGTTGGGCCGTTATCAGGTCGCATCACATTGATAGCAATTGCCGGCTTAGAATTACCATGATAAATACTGCGCTGTTCATGTTCGCCAAGTGTAACACTCGCAATATCCTTGAT
>WGDE01000182.1 GCA_015493385.1 Phycisphaerae bacterium | reverse complement strand
ATGCGTAAACTTCTAAGGAAGCTTACTTTTGCGCTTATTAAACTTCTTTGCGATATCGAAAATATGCTAAAAATGAGACTAATGACCTTCCTGAAAGCAATGCCAGTTTAGAAAAACTCAGAAATAGTGTTTTTTTTCAGGGACGACTATTCTACGGTAACACTCTTTGCCAGATTTCTTGGCTTATCTACATCTAGGCCTCTAAGCAGAGCTGAGTGATAGGCTAAGAGTTGTAGTGGAACTACAGCTAAAAGTGGCTGAAGAGAATCAGGGACATCTGGTATTGAGATTAGATGGTCTGCGAAGGCCTTAATGTTCTCATCGCCCTCTGTGGCAATCACTATAGTCTTGCCTCCTCTTGCGCGAACTTCTTCAATATTGGATATTATCTTTTCATAATGAGACCCTAAAGTTGCGATAAACACAGCGGGAGTTCCATTGGTAATCAATGCGATTGGTCCGTGTTTCATTTCAGCTGCGGCGAGCCCTTCAGCGTGGATGTAACTAATCTCTTTGAGTTTTAGTGCACCCTCAAGGGCGGTAGGGTAGTTAAAGCCTCTTCCCATAAAGAGCCAGTTATTTTGCTCGTAATTTTCTTCTGCTATAGTCTTGATATGTTCTGATTGTTTGAGGATTGAGCGGGTTTTATCTGGAATAGAGTCGAGCTCTTTTAATAGAGACGCTGCTTCTAGGTTTGATAAATGTCTTCTGCGTCCAAGCTCTATCGCAAGCATTGCAAGAACTGCAACCTGCGCAGTAAAGGCTTTCGTACTGGCTACTCCAATCTCAGGACCTACTCTTAGATAGATTCCTGCATCTGTCATTCTTGAGATTGTGGAACCAACAACATTAACTAGTCCAAGAACTATTGCACCTCTCTCCTTTGCCATTTCTATCGCGGCTAGAGTGTCTGCGGTTTCACCAGATTGGCTAACTGCAATTACAACAGTACCATCTTCAATGATTGGATTTCTATATCTAAACTCACTTGCATATTCGACTTCGGTCGGGATTCTAGCTAGCTGTTCTAGCATATACTCACCAATTAAACCGGCATGCCAAGCAGTGCCGCAACCTGTAATTATTATCTTTTTTGCCCTTGTTAGCTTTCTAGCCATATCTGTGATGCCGCCAAGAACTATTTTAGACTCGCCAAGTTGTACTCTGCCGCCAAAACATCTCTCAAGCGCTTCAGGTTGCTCAAATATTTCTTTGAGCATGTAGTGGTCATAACTGCTTAGTTCGATTTCTTCTAGTGAGAATTCGATATCCTTGAGGTCTTTTGTTATCTCAATATTGTCAATAGTGAGAGTTTTAAAGCCATCTCTATTGATTATTGCCATCTCATTATCTGATAGATAAATCGCTTGCTTTGTGTGTTCTACGATTGCCGAGGCGTCTGAGGCTATTATGTATTCATTATCTCCGACCCCAAGTATTAGAGGTGATCCTTTTCTTGCGCAGATGATTGAGTCTGGGTAGTCTGAGCAAATGATTGCTAAACCATAGCTACCGATGAGTTTATTTAACGCCCGCTGGACTGCCCATTCAAACTTATCTTGAGTATCAGGGATTTCGCAATCAGAATCATAGCCTGAATAGAGATATCCGATTAGGTTGACTATAACTTCAGAATCAGTATCACTCTTAAACTCTACACCTTTTGAAACTAGCCATTTTTTGAGTGTTGTATAATTCTCTATGATTCCATTGTGTACGAGCGTTATTTTATTTGAGAAGTCTGTGTGTGGGTGCGAATTTATCTCGTTAGGCTTTCCGTGTGTCGCCCAGCGAGTGTGTCCAATTCCCATTGTTGCATCTGTTTTGTTTTTGCTAGTTAGCTTTTCAAGTTCGCTAATTCTACCTTTAGTTTTTGAAGTTAATACCTCACCGTCTTTATAGAGTGACACTCCTGCAGAATCATATCCTCTATATTCAAGCCGTTTTAACCCCTCTAAAAGAATTGGTAGAGCCCTCTTCTGTCCTAAATAAGCTACAATCCCACACATATATCAGTCACTCCTAATTTTGATACTGGACAAATTTGAAATATTTGCAGTGAATTTACGAAAACATTTCTCCTACTTTTAAGGGTAATCCCTTAGTTATATCGGTATCTTAAGTGCCTTATAT
>WGDE01000181.1 GCA_015493385.1 Phycisphaerae bacterium | reverse complement strand
GCAGCAGATAAGTTTGATTTCGGTCGCAAGGTAGGAAATTGTAAGCCATATCATAATCCTTTAATGTTCAACAATCCATTGCCTAGATTATAATCGAAAAGCTGGAATTATTCACTTGTAAAAAGAGTAAATTATTTATGCAACAGGCTCTATAGAGCTTGTAATAGATCGAATTATTACAAAAGAAACTCCAACAAACATTGCAATACCAATACAAACAACACTTAATACAATTGTAATAGCCTTACTCTTCTGAGAATCTATTTGAGCATTAGAAATCTCAATTATCTCGTCAACAGTACGAACCATATTAGAACCTGTATCGTTTAGCTGTTTAACGTAACCCTGTTGTTTTTGCCCAAGGGCTATCGATTTTTTGATATTGACAGTAAAAGTTTTGAGCGATTCTTCAATCTTCTTTGATTCTTCAAGAAATGATGCATTGTCCAACGCGTCAGATAATGTAACAAGTGAAGAAATATTCATCTGCGCATCACCAGTTGATAACTCTTCAAACTGCGCAACATATTTATCGTCACCAGTCGCTTGGAATTGGCTCTGAAGATTCTGGAGCTGCAAGAAAACAATCCTACAATCACGAACAACGTTGACTAGAGTCAACTCGTCCATCCCAAGATTATCACCTTCCATTTGTAATTCTGCTTGCTTCTCATTGAGAGATTGATTCATTAATTCAAGGCCATCAAGAGACTCCTTTAAAAGAGCACTAATTTCCTTCTTAACGCCTCGATTTTCATTGTAATTAGTAACAGCTTGATTAAACGTATCTCTATAGAGTGCCAAACTATCTCTAAGATTTGCTATTTTAGTTGCTGATTCCTGAGATGAATTAGCTTTCTCAAAGGCATTTATCGCCCCTGAAACAGTCTTAGTTGTCGAGTCAAAATCCTCAACAAGCTTATCACTATGAAACTCTAGATAAGTTTTCTCTACTAAACGATTTTCTTCTACCGCTTTAAGCGTTGTATTTAAGACTGTTTTTAACTGCTCAATATGTTGAATATTTCTGAAGCTAATACCACCAACCACACAAATAGCTATAACGAAAAAAATCGATATCGCAGCAAATATAGCAAGTCTCTTTTTTATGTTCATATTTCCCCTCCACAGGAATAAATGGTAGAGATGCTAAGATATCAACTGCATCTATACCGTTAATATCTTAGCAATCTCATTTATTTACTTACCAGCAACAAGTGCTTCGATTTCATCATTAGGCATATCGTATATGCCACACCCAACTACAACCTCTTTACCATTACTCATTTTGCAGAGTTTTACATATGAAACCTTACGTGAAGGCTTCTTCTCACCTGGCTTTGGCCATAGATATGAAACCCAACCAGAACCTTGTTTCTGCACTAATTTATTCATTTCTAAGAACAAAAGCTTGCCTTGCTTATCTTTCAACCCAAGAAGTGATTTACCCTCGAGTTTGTACTTAACTGGGTGCATCTGAATAACGGCTTTGAGGTCATGGACCCAAATATACGTACCGGCAAAGATAAACTTGCTATCTTTTCCTTTGAACTTTGGATACGCCGCTGGGCCCTCTGCTTCAAGTAGTTTACAAGCCTCATTTACCTTGGCAATAATCATCTCTGCTGTTGGTTTAGTTTTTGCGCTCGCTTTTAAAGCTTCAACGGTTTGCTGCGTTAGAGCAACTCTAGGGTCCACATCCTCTGCAAAAACATTAGTAGAGATTCCAATAAACGCAAGGCTCAATAAAATTGTTAATAACTTCTCAAATTTCATAAATCTTCCCTTCAAAATAAATTGATCTCACTCCAACAATTTGCAGAGATACTATACTCTTACGATGTTGGATTCCCATATATTACAGGGTGAGATATCGACGCAACAGCACCCCCTCTTAACGAAAATGGAAGTTTTTGATGTATTTCAACATCGCAAACGATACTCAATATGCAATCTATGAAATGAGTAATACTCGATCTACTTAATGACTGTAAAATAATCTAAAACTACAGGAAACACTCTAAAAACAGACTTAAACCTCTTGGAATCCGAGAAAAACCTGCTGAGTTATTGCACCCTGCACAGTCGCAAAACGCTAGCTTAACGTTGTAAGTATCACAATATTGCAACTAGAATCTGCACTACCGCCACTTTATTGTTCTTTTTTGTAATTTCTTAAATAATCTCACTGAACTTATTGACTTTAAAATTCGATGTATATATGATGGGGTCATATCGAAATATCTCGATATTTAAGGGTGGCACTAATGTTTACAGAATTAAAACATACGTAGACTTATGATTGACGCAATAGAGACAATTTCAGATGAAATGCTAAATCAAGCGGCAGACTGCCTTAAAGTTATGGGCCACCCCGTGCGATTGAAACTTGTGAACCTATTGATGCAGGGTAAATTTTCTGTTAGCGAACTTAGTGAAAGATGTAATTGCTCAGCCAATCAAACATGCGAACACCTTCGCTTAATGAAAAGCTGTGGGTTTCTCTCGAGCGAAAGAGATGGTCGCAGAGTCTTTTATAAAATAATTTCTCCTAGACTGCCCAAGTTGCTCGAATGTATCAATAGCACTTGTAGCACAAGAGACTAACAAGGATAGCGTAATATTTATTAATCAGTGCCTAGTAAGCTAGGCGGCATTGCTTCCTGAACAATATAATGTTCAGTAGCGAGTTTTTTATAAGGAATATAAAATGTCACAGAAAAAGAAGATAGTTATTGTTGGTGGTGTTGCCGGTGGTGCTAGTACTGCGGCAAGAGCTAGAAGGCTCAGTGAAGATGCTGAGATAATCATGTTCGAACGTGGCGAATATATTTCATTCGCTAACTGTGGCCTACCATACCACATTGGTGGAATGATTGAAGAGAGAGATAGGCTTCTAGTTCAGACTCCAGAGAAAATGAATGCACGTTTCAAAATTGATGTGCGTGTAAAAACTGAAGTCATAAAAATAGACACTCAGAAAAAACAGGTCACCTATGAAAATATAGAAACGGGTGAAAAGGGAACAGAATCTTACGACGATCTAGTGCTTAGCCCAGGTGCAGAAGCGTTTAAGCCACCACTAAAGGGAATAGATAGCAAGAATGTATTCTCTCTGCGCAACATGAAAGATATGGATCGGATTAAGGACGTTGTAGACAACAACAAACCTAAAAAAGCGGTTGTTGTTGGCGGCGGTTTTATTGGTCTAGAAATGGCTGAAGCTCTAATAGAGCGTGGGCTTGACGTTTCGTTAGTTGAGCTTGAGCCACAAGTTTTTGCTCCTGCCGACCCTGAAATGGCAACTCCGATCCACCAACATATGAGCTTCCATGGTGTTGATCTTAAACTAAAGCTAAGCATTACTGGCATCGAAGAGAAAAATGATAGCCTTGTAGCAAACTTAAGTGACGGCTCTGGCATTGCTTGCGATTTGATAGTTTTGGCTATAGGCGTAAAACCTGAAACTAAACTCGCTGTAGATGCAGGTCTCAAAATTGGCGAGCGTAGAGGTATTCTAGTTGATGATCATATGAGAACAAGTGATCCAAACATCTATGCGGTTGGAGATGCAGTTGAAGTAGAAGATTTCGTTGGAGGATTCAAAACTGTAATCCCATTGGCAGGACCCGCAAACCGCCAAGGTAGAATTGCAGCAGACAATATCTTCGGCAAAGACAGCACTTACAAGAAAACACAAGGAACTAGTGTATGCAAGATATTTGACCTAACAGCTGCAACAACTGGTCTCAACGAGAAGATGCTCAAGAGATTCAAAATGAGCTACGAGAAAATATATATACATCCTGCGAGTCATGCAGGCTATTATCCTGGCGCAACTCCTATGAGCCTTAAGTTCATATTTGACCCTGAGACTGGAAAAGTCCTTGGCGCCCAAGCAGTCGGAGTCAACGGAGTCGACAAGCGTATAGACGTTATTGCTGTCGCAATAAGGGCAGGACTTACCGTCTATCAAATGAGAGACCTTGAGCTTTGTTATGCCCCTCCATTTGGCTCAGCAAAAGACCCTGTAAACTACGCTGCATTCGTAGCAACAAACATCATGGATGGTGACATAGCTATTTGCCATGTCGAAGAGGCTTTAAATCCAAAAGAGAATCAACTAATTATTGACGTTAGGACGAAAGAGGAAGTTGAAGTTGGAACAATTCCTGGCGCAATTAATATCCCTATTGACGAGCTTAGAGATAGAATTGACGAGATTCCAAAAAATAAAGAGCTACTTGTAACTTGTCAAGTTGGTCTTCGTGGTTATATCGCTTGCAGGATTCTTAATCAACGCGGCTATAAATGCCGTAACATCTCTGGCGGTTACAAAACATACAAGGCGGTCATTGGGGAATTCTCTGAAACACCTGATGCTGCAAGAGAGATAAAAGAAGATACTGGTGTAGACAACATAGATAAAAAAATTAAGGCAGACCCAACTAAAATTGTTAAATCTGTAGACGCATGCGGACTTCAGTGCCCTGGACCAATCTTGAAACTCAAAGAAGCGCTTGACTCAGTAGCTCTAGGTGAGACAATCTCTATCGAAACTACTGACCAAGGCTTTACTGCTGATGTTGCTGGTTGGTGTAAGAGTACCTGCAACATACTACACAACGTAGAGAGAGTTGGCGCTAGTAAATTCAGAGCAATTGTATCAAAGGGTTCAAAGGGTAGCGCATGCAACTCATTGAGGACTAGATCAGACAAGAAGACTATGGTTGTCTTTAGCGGCGATTTTGATAAAGCAATGGCTGCATTTATTATCGCCAATGGTGCTGCTGCAACTGGAAGTGATGTCACTATGTTCTTTACCTTCTGGGGAATTAATCTACTAAGAAAATCAAAAGCTCCAAAGGTTAAAAAGAATCTTATAGAAAAGATGTTCGGCATGATGATGCCAAGAGGAGCTAACAAAGCTCATCTATCAAATATGCATATGGGAGGCATGGGCCTTGGAATGATCAAGGGCATTATGAAGAGTAAAAACGTCTCTCCAATTGATGAATTGATTGCAAATGCTCAAAAGAATGGCGTCAAAATGATTGTTTGTAATATGAGTATGGATCTTATGGGTATAAAGAAAGAAGAACTCATCGATGGTATTGATGAGGGTGGTGTTGCTCTATACATCAGCGAAGCTGAAGAGTCTGGAGTAAACCTCTTTATATAGAGAAGATTTAAGTCTTAAAACTAAAGGGCTCGTTCAATTGAACGGGCCTTTTTTATTGTCAATTAGCCATCAATGCGTAAATTTGTTCAATAAAAAAGGGACGATTAATCGTCCCTTTTGATACTCTTTTATTACATGTCAAAATCAAGTTCTATTGTGTATCCTCTTGAGATGCTTCGGTAGAAGCTTCTTGAAGGAGTTGTTTATTTGCCTTCTTATCAGTGTTAAAAGATTCATCATAACAACCTTCAAACTTTAGATGGTCCTCGTCAAGAACACTAATTCGTATGACGTTCTTATCTTTGAATTCACCTCTGAGCAATCCTTCCGATAGTGGATCTTCAATGTAATGCTCAATCGCCCTTCTAAGCGGTCTTGCTCCATACTCAGGGTTGTATCCCTTATCAATGAGGAACTCTTTTGCTGAGTCTTCGAGTTGTAGATTAAGGCCATGATCGATAACACGCTTAAATACTTTATTGAGCTCGTAGTCAACAATAACCTGTAAGTTCTCTCTGGTTAGACCACGGAAGACAATCTTGGCGTCAAGTCTGTTGATAAATTCTGGACGGAAATAACGCTCCATCTCTTTGTCTAGGAGATCACGCATCTTCTCAAAGTTGGTTTCTTCGCTACGTTTGGCAAAACCAAAGCCACTTTGATTCTTTATCATATCAGCGCCAATATTACTTGTCATGATAATGATAACATTTCTAAAATCTACATGCCTACCATTACTGTCTGTCAATCGTCCCTCTTCCATTATCTGCAAGAGCATATTGGAAACATCAGAGTGCGCCTTCTCTATTTCATCAAGCAATAGAACTGAGTATGGGCGCCTTCTAATTCTCTCTGTAAGTTGACCACCCTCTTCGTAACCAACATATCCCGGAGGCGCACCGATAAGCTTACTAACATTATGCTTCTCCATATACTCACTCATATCAAGCTGAATTAGCGAATCCTCATTACCAAACATAAACTCAGCAAGCGCCCTTGCGAGCAACGTCTTACCAACACCACTTGGGCCAATAAATATGAAGCTTGCAATTGGGCGATTCGGATCCTTAAGACCACTTCGACTTCTTCTCACAGCCTTTGCAACAGCATGGATAGCATCATGTTGCGATACAACACGTTTGTGCAATTCGTCTTCGAGTTCAAGTAATCTCTGCGCTTCAGCTTTTTCGAGCCTTGTCAGTGGAACACCAGTCATCTTAGATACAACTTCAGCGATAATCTCCCTGTCAACATGACCCGAACTTTGATTGCTCTGTTCTTTCCAGCTATTTTGTTTTTCATGTTTTTCGTCTAGAAGTTTTTGCACTTGATCGCGCAGCGATGCCGCTAGCTCATAATCGGCTGCGCGAACCGCTTCGTCTTTCTGAACATTTATCTGTTCAATTTGTTTTTCAATATCGGCAAGGTCTGGCGGAGGAGTCAGATTTTTTAACCTAACTCGCGCACCAGCCTCATCAATTACATCTATCGCCTTGTCCGGCAGACACCTACCCGTGATGTATCTGATTGCCAAATCTACTGATTCAACAAGAGCGTCATCGCTGAACTTAACTTTATGATGCTCTTCATATCTTTCACGCAGACCTTTTAATATCTCTACCGTTTCCTCACGACTTGGAGGTTCAACCTGAACCGTTTGGAAACGTCTCTCAAGAGCTGCATCTTTTTCTATATATTTTCTATATTCATCAAATGTTGTAGCACCAATACATTGAACTTCACCACGAGCCAATGCCGGTTTTAAAACATTAGAAGCATCAATCGCTCCTTCAGCCCCACCAGCACCAACGAGTGTATGCAACTCATCAACAAAGAGGATAACGTTGCCAGCTCTGCGTACTTCATTAATCACAGCTTTTATACGTTCTTCAAATTGCCCTCTGTATTTGGTACCTGCCACCATCATAGCAAGGTCAAGAACAACAAGCCTTTTGCTAGCTAGAATCTCAGGAACTTCTTTGTTAACAATCATCTGCGCCATCCCCTCGACAATGGCAGTCTTTCCAACACCGGCTTCGCCAAGAAGAACAGGGTTATTT
Organism: Phycisphaerae bacterium; assembly: GCA_015493385.1. GTDB lineage: Bacteria > Planctomycetota > Phycisphaerae > Sedimentisphaerales > Sedimentisphaeraceae > S145-28. The sequence continues at coordinate 1,572 of WGDE01000181.1, read as the reverse complement.
TTCGTCCTGCGGCAGAGAATTTGTATCAATCTCTCAATCTCATTGCTACGACCAATAACTGGATCAAGCTCTTTCTTATTTGCAAGCTCAGTTAAATCTCTACCAAAACTATCGAGCGCTGGAGTTTTACTCTTCGTCTTAGCTCCCGCTGACGCTGATGAGTGGGGAGTACTCTTCATTCCTAGACCTTGGAAGGAGGAATCCAAGCCAGCACCTAGGAGATTAAGAACTTCCTGACGCACATCCTCAAGTTTGAGCCCAAGATTCATAAGAACCTGTGCAGCAACCCCCTCAGTCTCGCGCAATAGCCCCAACAATATATGCTCAGTTCCTACATAATTGTGGTTTAGAGACCTTGCCTCTTCAATAGCATACTCTATAACACGCTTAGCTCTTGGCGTTTGAGGTAATTTACCCATACTAACCATATCAGGGCCACTTTTAACAAGTTTCTCAACCTCAAGCCTGAGCTTCTTAATATCAACATCAAGATTTTTGAGCACATTAGCACCAACTCCGCTACCCTCTTTCACCAAACCCAAGAGAATATGTTCAGTGCCTATATATTCGTGGTTGAATCTTTGAGCTTCTTGATTAGCCAGCGCCATAACCTTTCTAGCGCGGTCGGTAAAACGTTCAAACATAATTACCTCAATTAATTAGTAAGTGTTTCAATCTTTAATTCTATCACATAGAACAGAACTGTAAAGAAAGCAAGTAGCGTTTTACCAAAATAGCGATTGCATCTACCAGCTCTGATTCGATTACCAATTAATAGTCCAATTGGTAAGCCTACCCTGTGACTATCGTCAAAAAGACGCTGGAACTTTGGAAGTATTAAGCAATAGAATTGTCAAAAAAGATTTAAGTGCATATAGTACACTGATTGAGAATTGCAAAAATATTTGAATAAGCCGCACCAGACTATTCACCTGTACGAAACTACCTGATGTGTGTCGTAAAAAAAAGACGCATAGGATTACCCTAGCGCCGGCCCCTCCTCAGAGACCAATTTTGACCTATTTATCAAGGATCTCTCTGAGATATTTATTCTCACGCCTAGTTGCCTCGAGATCAAATAGGATATATTTAACACTTATTCTGAGATATTCTAGAGAATCTTGGACAGCATCAACATTGAGAGCCTTTGACTTACCATGTCTGGGTATCCCAAATTTACCACGCTTTGTGCTCTTCACACTAGGCTCTGTGCAAAACTGACTAACTATCTCATCAATCTTCTTCTCAATTATCTTATCATCCACAGCATTCTCCACACTAAAATTAAACAACATGTATCTTACCGCAATAAGCATACCACAATCAGAATCTAGGTAAAGTTGGAGGCAGATTAGCCCTCGCCCCTCGCAGCATGGACCGATAAGATGCGTATGTTTGCTAAGAAAACGATTAGATGGGTCAAAACAATTAAGATATCTCGTTTAATTTTATTAACATGCTAGGACCAAAAAGCACCACTTAACAACCGTAACTAGTTATAATAAAAATACTTATTTAGTGTCGCCAAAATACAACACTCGCAATCGTGATGTTAGATGCGAAATAATTAGT
>WGDE01000180.1 GCA_015493385.1 Phycisphaerae bacterium | reverse complement strand
TGCCACTTTCAATAAAAGCGATTTCGCGGTTGGTACGCACACAATCGTCTTGACAGTTACTGACGATGATGGATTAACTGATACAGATACAGTTGTGATTACTGTCAACGGTGCTCCAACCGCCGACGCAGGCGCAGACCAAGACGTTAACGATGGTGCGACTGTTAGTTTCGATGGAACTTCGAGTTCTGACGCTGACGGCACAATCGCGTCTTATGAGTGGAAAGAGGGAGCAACAGTTCTTTCAACTAATTCAACATTCAATAAGAATGACTTTGCAGTCGGAGTTCATACGATTGTTCTAACTGTTACTGACGATGACGGATTGACAGGTACTGACACGATTATCATCAAGGTCAATGTAAACAATGGAGCACCAACAGCCAATGCTGGCGCAGACCAAGAAGTTAATGATGGTGAAACCGTGAATTTCGATGGAACTGGCAGCTCTGATGCAGACGGTTCGATAGTGTCTTATGTTTGGAAAGAGGGAACAGCAGTTTTAAGTTCTGCTGCCGCTTTCAATAAAAGCGACTTCACAGTTGGTTCTCACACAGTAGTTCTAACTGTTACTGATAACGATGGTTTTATCGATACTGATGCGATTGTCATCACAATAAATGGAGCTCCAATAGCCGACGCTGGTGCAGATCAAGAAGTTAACGATGGAGCGACCGTGAGTTTTGACGGTATAGGTAGCTCTGATGCTGATGGGTCGATAGCGTCTTATATTTGGAGAGAGGGTGCGACAACTTTAAGTTCTGCGTCTACATTTAACAAAAATGATTTTACAGTTGGCACTCACACGATAGTTCTAACTGTTACAGATGACGACGGCTTGACAGATACTGACACGATTATGATAACCGTCAATGGAGTTCCAGTAGCAGAGGCTGGCAGCGACCAAGAAGTTGATTTTGGTTCAGAGGTTACTCTCGATGCTAGTCAGAGCAGGGATGATTATGGTTCTATAGTCTCTTATGAATGGAAAGATGGCACAAATATTATTAGCAATGCTTCAAGCTTTACCAAGAATGATTTCTCTGTTGGTACCCATACATTAATTCTTATCGTTACGGATGATAATGGTGCAACGGATATGGATTCAGTATTAGTGAAAATTAACGGTGAGGCTAGTAGCTCTGTGGCGTACTCTGCTCCGATATCTTATGTTGGAAACCAATCGCCACAAAAAGTATTGAGATATAGTACAGATCATAAAAGAGATATGATTCAAGGTGATGATGTTGCAGTGCATGAGGGTGAACCTGTTAAACTTGTTGCAAAAGCAGGCGCAGACCAGATGGTATTTGATGGAGATATTGTAACGCTAGATGCGAATGAAAGTTTGATTAGCAATGGGGAAATAACTTCATATCAGTGGTATGATGGAGCATATTTACTTAGCGATAAAGATATCTTCGAAATTGATGATCTCTCAATTGGTCGCCACTCAATACAACTGAAAATATCAGATAGCTCTGGTATGGAGGCGGTTGATACTGTGATCGTAACTGTTAGGCCTATACCTAACTTAGCTCCGAATGTTTACGCAGGTTCTGATCAAGAAATTTTCGAAGGTGACACTGTAATATTCTATGGTGATAATAGTTTTGATGAAGATGGTTGGATTGTCTCTTACCAATGGAGTGAGGGTGATGCTGTTCTTTGTGATAGCCCAAATTTCTCAGTTAGCGATTTTTCCGTTGGCAAACATATGATAACATTGACGGTGATGGATAATGATGGTGCGGTGGCTCATGATAAGCTTGTGGTTGTCGTTAAGCCAGTTCCTAACCAAGCTCCAGTTGCCAATGCTGGTGAAGATAAAAAGGTAACTGAGGGTGAATCCATAGCCTTTAGTGGTGATAGTAGTTTTGATGAAGATGGTACGATAGTGTCTTATATTTGGAAAGAGGGCACGAAAATCCTAAGTTCTGCGTCAACATTCGACAAAAGCGATTTTGCCGTTGGAGTTCATAGGGTAGTTCTAACAGTAACAGATGATTCAGGTGCTATCTCTAAGGATTCTCTTTGCGTTACTGTGTTACCAAAACAAGAAAAGAAGACTTCAATTGTTAAATCTCCAACGAAACAAGATTACAATCTTGGAGATATCGTTACTTTTGAGGCAAGCTCAAATTTGAAAGATGGCAAGAAGTCTCTCTCCTACAAATGGAAGGAGAATAAGAAAATTTTGAGCGTAAATAAAAAATTCTCTAAAGACAATCTTACCGCTGGAGATCATAAAATAACTTTGATAATTACCTCTGAAGATGGAACAAAAGAAGAAGAGGCGGTATCAATAAAGATTAAATCCAATAAAAATGTTGTTGCAAAACAATAGTGGTTAGTTACCGCTGCTATATGTGTCAGTATATGCTGTATCTGGTGCTGTTCTTTTCAATTCTCAAAGTCTCTTATTGTATATCTTCTTTGGCCACGTTTATTGTTGTTCTAAGTATCGTACGCAAAACCTGACCGTCTTTAGATAGTTTCTTGCGTTTTTTAAATGTCATTGCAAGCGGGACGTGCGTAAGAGATTCATTCCAATTTCCAACAAACATGTTTGTTTTGCCAGCCATTGCGGCATGTACAGCATTCTCGCCTAATAATGTACAAAAGCCAGAATCATCTGCGTTGGCAGGGCAGCTTCTAATAGTATAGCTTGGGTCGATATATTTTATAGACATCTCAGTGTTTATAGATTTGAAGTAATCTTTAATTTTTTGCTCTAAGAAAAGACCGATGTCTTGGTGGAGTACGTTTCCAGAAGCATCTTTCTTTTTGTCTTGGTCCCCAAAGAGGTTTTGCCCCGCACCTTCTGCTACTACGATAACCGCGTGATTCTTAAATTTGAGCCTCTTTTCTAGTTTTTCAAGCAAGCCGCCTTTGCCTTCGAGTTCAAATGGAACCTCAGGAAGTAGACACATATTTACATCATTATTAGATAGGGTTGCTCCTGCGGCGATAAACCCTGAATCTCTGCCCATCAGCTTAACCAATCCAACTCCATTAACTGCGGCTTTTGCCTCAGTATGTGCTGCGAATATTGCTTTTGTCGCTTCAGAAACAGCTGTTGAGTATCCAAACGTTCTCTTGCAACAATAGATGTCGTTGTCTATTGTCTTTGGGACGCCAATTACCGAGATTGGTAGATTTTGGGATTTTATCTCGTTTGCTAGGTCGTATCCACCGGCTAATGTTCCATCTCCACCTATTACGAAGAGAATATCGACCTTATATTTTAGCAAAGTCTCAACCATAACCTTCTCTGGTTGTGGTCCACGTGAAGAGCCTAGAATAGTGCCGCCTTTGTGGTGGATATCGTCTACAATTTTGGGGTCTAGCTCAATTGGAGCTTCTGGTGGGTTTGCGCCAAGACCTGCGTAGCCATAACGGAATCCATAAACTTTTTTAACTTTATACTGCCAAAGTGATGTTAGCGTTATTGCTCGTATAACATCATTGAGACCAGGGCATAACCCTCCGCAAGATACTATTGCGCAGGTTACTTCTGTTGGGTTAAAGAAGAGTTTGGCTCTTGGTCCGGCAAGTTCAAACGTCGGTTCTGCAATATTAAGCTCCTTGCAAAGCTCAATGTCGTGTGATTTCGTATAACATAGGATTCGTGAGTCATCTGGAGTGTATGAAGCTTCATTTCTGAAATAATTTGAGTTGAAGGTCGCCTCACCAAGGGAATCTATTTCTAGATTTGTTAGCTCTGATGGGTGCGGTGGTTGTGAAAACATCAAATTCTCCTAAAACTCATATAAGGGCACATATTTATAAGACCTAGATCACTAAAGTTATAATACTCTAATCGTCTAGTTTTTGTAGATATATTAAAAAAAACTTTGATTCTATCTCTGTATTGCAGTTTTATCTTTGACTTAGGGTCTTATTGATATAAAGTACTCTGGCATTATATGTTTGTAACTTTATAAAGGTACCCTAAAGTTTTTGGAGAGATTTTATGGAAGTTTTTGAAGCTTTTAGAAAACGCCACAGCTACAGATTTGGATACACTGACCAAAATGTTAGCCGTGAAGATTTAGTCAAGATAGTTGAAGCTGGTATGCTTGCTCCATCTGGTAAGAATTGTCAGACAACCGAGTTTGTGATTATAGACGACAAAAATATTCTCGATAAAATATCTCAAATGCACCCGTCCAATCAAGCGATGCAGCAGGCGAAGGCATATATAGCCTGCATTGTAAATAGAGAGCCAGAAGCAGTGTATGAAGGGCTTGCATTTGAGGTAGAAGACTGCGCAGCCGCGACAGAGAATATGCTTTTAGCGATTACATCGCTTGGTTACGCTTCTGTCTGGGTTGATGGTTGGATTCGCGATTCACATCGCAATAAGGAAATCAGCGGTCTGATAGGCTTGCCTGATAACAAGGTGATTAGGATTATTTTGCCGATTGGCGTTGCGGCTAAAGAAACATCTCAACCAACAAAAAAAGACTTTGCCCAGAGGGCTTGGTTTAACTCGTATAAAAAAGTTTAGAGCTACCCTAAAGCAGGAGAATAATATGGCTAGTGCCGTAATTTTTGATTTTGATGGTATCCTTGCAGACACAGAAGTTCTGCATTTTAAAGCATACAAGGCAACTTTAGATAGATTTGAAGCTGAGTTTACAAAAGAAATATATTGGGATAAATACCTCGGTTACACGGATAGTGAATGTTATGAGTATGTAAGCCAAAACAATGATTTGTCTCTTAGTAAAGAGCAGATAGCTGGTCTTGTTAAAGAAAAAGAGATTGTTTTTAACGAGTTAGCTCAGGAAGAAAATATCGTTTTTTCCGGTGTTTTTGAGTTTTTAAATTTACTAAGAGATAATTCGATTCCAGTATCAATCTGTAGCGGGGCAGCCTTAGCTGATATTAAAACGGTATTTAAGACAGCAGAAGCAACATTTAAAGAAAACTTGCTCGATAGATTTACTGCCATCGTAGCGGCCGAAGATGTCGAAAAGGGAAAGCCATTTCCAGACGGTTACCTCTTAGCTATTGAGAAGATGAATGAAAAGTTGGGCTTGAGCCTTTGCGGCGAAGATTGTGTTGCAGTTGAAGATTCTCATTGGGGCTTAGAATCTGCCAAAGCGGCAAATATGGCAACGATAGCAGTTACAAATAGCTATTCTAAAGATGAACTATCTGGCAAAGCTGATGTTGTTGTGGCAAACTTAAACGAGCTTGAGATTGGGATTGTTAGAGAAATACAAGGTTCCCTTTAATTGAAGCAATCTTCCCTGCTAAATAAATACTATATGACCTGTCTGCTTTAGACTATTTTGTGTTTGCATTGAGACAGCTCTAGGGTACAATTATAATTGTTGATTCGATACTAACCATTTCATGAAAGGGAGTAAATATGGAAGAAGCAAAGATTAATATGCCACTTCTCGGAGATGATTTTCCCAATTTAAGCGTTCAAACAACACATGGTCCAATGAATATTCCTAGCGATCTCAGCGGGCAGTGGTTTGTATTGTTTAGCCATCCTGCTGATTTTACACCTGTTTGCACAACAGAGTTTGTTGCATTCCAAAAACGCTACGACGAGTTTGAAAAGCTTGGCTGTAAGCTGATTGGTATGTCTATTGACCAAGTTTTCTCACATATCAAATGGGTCGAGTGGATAAAGTCAGAACTTGACATTGAGATTAAGTTTCCGATTGTCGCGGCAAACGACGCTGTTGCAATGAAGCTTGGTATGCTTCATCCAGGCAAGGGTACAAATACTGTCCGTGCGGTCTTTATTGTAGACCCAGAGAGTAAAGTGCGCTTGATAATGTATTACCCTCAAGAGGTTGGGCGTAACATGGATGAAGTCGTTCGTGCGGTGAAAGCTCTGCAGATTTCCGATGAGCAGGGTGCGCTAGCGGCGGGTTGGCCAAATAACGAATTGATTGGCGATAGAATTATCGTTCCGCCAGCAACGAATGTTGATGATGCAAAGAAACGCAAAGAAGATTATGAGTGTTTTGATTGGTGGTTCTGCCACAAACCTCTTGAATAGAAATCTCTCTCAACGAGAGTCAGTCTTAATTTGTGAAAGAAATTTGTGAACATCTTGATTGTTTTTAATCGCCAACCATACGACAACACTGATGTAACTTGGAATGGGCTGCGCTTAGCTGGCAAATTGTTAGAATCTGGCGCAGATGTTAAGATTTTCTTAATGAATGATTCTGTCGATATGGCTCGTAGCATTTGTAAACCTCCCCAAGGCTACGACCAAGACTTAGTTCAGATGCTAAAAGAGCTTGTCGAAAAAGGCGTTGCTGTCAAGGTTTGCGGTACATGCATGGCACGATGCGGCTTGCACAGAAATCATCCTTACTTTGAAGGAGCTCAAAAGTCTACAATGCCAGAGTTAGCGCAGTGGGTGATTGAGAGTGATAAGGTTCTAACCTTCTAAAGCATTACGACTATGGCAAAGATAGAAGCGTTTGAAAATAATAGCGATAGATACGATCTTTGGTTTGAGAGAAACCAAGACGCGTACAAAAGCGAACTTGACGCTCTGTGCCAGACGATTGGGTCTCAAGAATTGCTTGGGCTAGAGGTTGGGGTTGGTTCAGGGAAGTTTGCCAAACCACTTGGTATCAGTATTGGAGTTGAGCCATCTAACGAGATGGCTGATAAGGCTCGCGCACTCGATATAGAGGTGTTTGACGGCGTTGCTGAGGCACTTCCATTTAATGATGGTGTGTTTGATTATGTCTTGTTTGTTACTACTATTTGTTTCGTTGATGACGTTGGAAAATCATTTAGAGAGGCATTTAGAGTCTTGAAATCTGGCGGATGCGTAATTGTTGGCTTCGTCGACGCCGATAGTAGCTTGGCAAAACAATACATCAAAAACCGCGGTAAGAGTCATTTCTATAAAGATGCTACTTTCTATTCAACTGCGCAGCTCTCTAGCGAGCTAAAGTCTGCTGGCTTTAGCGAACTGAGCTTCAAGCAAACTCTAATACCAGAATCGCAAAATCAAGTTAGAGACGGTTTCGGCGATGGGGCATTTGTTGTTATCAAAGCAATCGTCTTAAAATAAGCCTCATGTCCTCCTATGAACCAGAGCCGTTCAAGTAAAATTAAACTGTTTTTTCATTGTTTTTCTTTTCCTTTTTCTACTAGGTATTTTGTTCCTTAATCTCTTCACCCAAAACTATAGAGGTTAAGGAACAAAATATCGACGGGATCTTATTGCAGGTTG
>WGDE01000179.1 GCA_015493385.1 Phycisphaerae bacterium | reverse complement strand
CAACCTGCAATAAGATCCCGTCGATATTTTGTTCCTTAACCTCTATAGTTTTGGGTGAAGAGATTAAGGAACAAAATACCTAGTAGAAAAAGGAAAAGAAAAACAATGAAAAAACAGTTTAATTTTACTTGAACGGCTCTGGTTCATAGGATCAATTATGAAACTTAAGGCTGAAATTCAGTCGGAATTTGGTGGCCTTGATGCGTTTGTTAATAACGCGGTTGCTAGACCTATGAAGAGATATACTGATCCGCTAGATTGCTGGAAATCATCGATGGATATTAATGCTAGCGGTATGTTTGACATTGTTCGTGAGATGGCAGATTTGATTGAGCAAAAAGATGGTGGTTCAATTGTGAATATCGGTTCTATGCAGGGAATGTTTGGGCCAGATTTTTCATTGTACGAGGGCACCGAAATGGATTCACCGCCAGATTACCATTTTCATAAGGGCGGTATGATTGCGTTGACTAAATATCTTGCCAGAAAATTTGGACCTAAAAATATCAGGGTAAACTGCATAAGCCCGGGCGGATTGTATTCTGGTCAAGATGAAGCATTTGTAGAGAGATATAACAAGAAAGTTCCACTTGGCAGAATGGCAGGGCATGACGACATAAAAGGAGTTGTAGTCTTTTTGGCCGCGCAGGCATCTTCGTATATAACAGGTGAAAACATCTTGATGGATGGCGGCTTGCACGCTTAGGATCTACCATGAAGAGATTGGAGTTAAAGAAGTTAGAAGTTCTGAATATGGAAACGGCGTTGCCGTTGTTGTTTCACGTCGGGCGGCTTGCGCCACCGCGCTAAGCGAAAAACGTTTATTTGCAATGGAAGATTGAGGAACGCCTGTTAGTTGGTTTACTTTAGAAAGATCTGTGTTCACCCTGTGTTAATCTACGTCCATCTGCGGTTTCATTTTCATCGTAGTTTGTAACCATTTTGTAACGGATATTCACGCCTCTTGGTTTGTCACTAAAGCCAGTTATCTGCAAGATTCCGATTCGGCCTTCACGAGTTTTGAATATATACGTAGCAGGCAATTGTCCTTGAGTGGTCATATATGCGGGTATACCAGGTTTTCCTACTTCCCATAAATTACTTGTGACCAGTGAATTCGCTTTAACATTATCCCAGTAGGATTTTCTTCCCGGAGCAATAGCAAAGATCATACCATTACAAATAAGCCCCTTTATGTTACTTCTTGTAGCTGCGCTTGCGTCTATACCATTCTTAATGACCCATTCTCCATCATTCTTACTCATAACTTCACGCCAATTTTCTGGGAGCGAGAAAAGCTTTCCTGTATCAAAATCGATAAGGCAATCTTTCTCCACAGAAGGAGCGTCATTAACCGTTATCTCAATAGTTGGATCAAAACCGGGCTGCTGGCCATTTTGTTTCGGAACCACCGCCGGCATACCTTTTTGCAGATTTACTGCGAGTTCTTCAGCGTCCTGTTGAGTAAAGTTTCCGGTAATTATTCCTTCTCCTCTAACAGCTGACATTATCTGAGGTGCAGAATAAATCTCGCCGTTAATAATAATCGCCAAAGTATTACCGTGATAAGTTTTTGTTAGTTGATAAAACAATTTTGCACCAGATTCGTCAAATTCAAACATAACAGCATCTCTGCCTTGCAAATCATGGTGGCGGTAAACCTTGTCAAAACCCCATGAACCATCTGCAATAATCGCCGTTGACTTCGTATTACATGCAAGGACATATTTTTTGCCATTGTCAGTTGTATATTCAACTACTCCGGAGAATATTACTCCTGCGCCTTCTTTAACTGGAAGCCAGATAAATGGGTTATCAGCGTTTGCAGTCGGACCATTTTGCTTCAGCTGGTCTCTGTATGTTTTTATCTGCTGTGGCTCCAATTTTACAGTCTCACCCCGAGCGGCGTCGCTGGAAAAAGGAGACTGCGGAATAATTCGAAACTCGATTTTGCTTTTGTCTGAGTGCATCTCATTCAGATTTTTTCCGCCCTCAACCTCTGCAACAGTTCTGAAACCTGACTTGAGGGAGACGTCTTTGAAGGTTGTCCGTTTATAGGGGCTTGCCTGAACCCTAATCAATGATACATCCGTGGCACTTAGTATCATGGTTTCTTTGTTGCCGGTTTTTGTTCCACTTGTACCCAGACCACCATCAATTTTTCCATCTTCAACTCTTATGCTTATATGGACTGAATCTCTTTGTATGTTCTCGATCTTAATGATATCGCCTTGTAAGTCGCCTACAATTCGATATGGGGTCTCATGCTGAAAAACTTTCGTATAAACCAAGCTTTTCTTAACCAGCTTGCCATTGACTAATTGCGCATCACCAATTTCACCTTCTACAGTCCCATCGAAATGAATCTCTATATCGATAGGCAGATTCTTTTGCTGTGTCCAACTGACTATAATCTTGGCTTGTCCTTTCCAGTGACCAATATATTCAGCGGGAGGAGTTATTGCTTTAAAATCCGGTAAATTGGAAGTTGCCTTAGCCATCGGCAGGAGGATTGCTGCTGTTACTATTATTGCTATTATCCCCGCAATGCCAAGCTTAGAGGACTTTGGAAATGGTCTGCTTAGGATATGTTTAATTCGGCTGGTTAGTGCTTTTTTGGATTCAACTACGCCTACCAATCTTAAGCTAAAGTGTGGCCTTGATAATGCAATTTCGGCGATATCTATCAGTGTATTACTATAACTTTTGGCATCATCGCCAAGTTTAGTAAGTACCATTTCATCGACAGCTTTTTCACGTATGCCCCTTACTATCGAATTGGCAAACCAAAGCAACGGATTATAAAAATAGACTATCTGCAGAAGCGTTTGAAGAAAATTGACCCATAGATCGCCTCGTTTGATATGGGCAAGTTCGTGAATCAGGACGGCTCTTAACTTTTCTTTGGAGAGGTTCTCAAGTAGAGAGGCTGGCATCAAGATTACTGGACTAAACAGACCGCAAACAGCAGGGCTTAGCATATACTTTGAAAGTCGAAGGTCTATATTCTTGCGCAGACCAACCTGTTGGCAGCATTGCTGTAATGTTTCATTAAATCGGCTATTGGCCTTATCGCTCTGCGTAAGAAGATTTTTTGCAAAGAGGAATCTCTGAAAAAGTAAAACGGAAAGGACTAATAGACCTACCAACCAGATTAGAAAAATAATTGCTTGAGCGGTGATTGTGATAGTTTGATTTACTGAGGCAACTGAAGCGGATTCTAATTCGCTTGGTCTTATAGGCGGCGTATATGTGCTATCATCGGTAATTGTAGGAACTACTGTCCGCACCGGTTGCTCAACTTTTGAGGCAGGCGTCAAGTGTAGCGTAGAGTACTCAGAAGCAACGGCATCAGCTTGCTGGGCTGTTACTTTCACGGGTATTTCAGGGGAGAGCTGCTTATTCGTAGGCCAAATATCAAAACCATACCAGTAACCAATTCCCGTTGGCAGGCACAATGTAGGCGGCAGTATGAGTTTTACGAATATAAGCATCCAGATACAATACCTAAAGACCGCTCTGACATGCTTTCGTATGAGCAGATCGATTAGATACAGCAGGACTATCAAAATACTCGACTGTATCAACATCGCCAGAGCAAATCTGCAGAAGCCATCTCCAGTGTTATTTAAGACATTTATCAGGTTTGTCATTTTTGAGCCCTCCCTTTATTGTCTTTAGCTTTTTGAGCCTTATCTACGAATTGGCGAAGTTGGCATAACTCATCCTTACTCAATCCCTCTTGCTCAATTAGAAACTGCATCATAGGGGTAAGGGCTCCATCGAAAGCACGCTTGAGCATTTTTCGAAATTCACCTTTCTTCGCATCCTCTTTGCTTATTCTAGAGCTGAATAGCTGAAGGTTGCGGATCTTGGTGATTTCCAGCAAACCCTTGCTGGTCATACGATCCATGGTTGTTTTCACAGTGCTGTAAGCCCAGTCTTTGCTTTTTTTCAGAGCCTCCTGAACCGTGCCAGCCGCACAGGGTTGATTCTCCCAGACAACTTTCATTATTGCCCATTCAGCTTCGGTGAGTTCGGGTTTGGAACTATTGGTTTGTTTTGACCTTGCCATAGTAGACCTCCTAATAT
>WGDE01000178.1 GCA_015493385.1 Phycisphaerae bacterium | reverse complement strand
TTATTAACCTACAAGGCTTTAAGCACAGCGAGGTCGAAGGGACTCGAACCCTCAACCTTCGGATCGACAGTCCGATGCTCTAACCAATTGAGCTACGACCCCGTGCCAAAGAAGCGGTATATTATAAAAAGCGGGTGCTTGTGTCAAGGTATAAGCATAAAATATCGCCAATTTTTATTAGAGCTCTCCTTGATATTCTCTAAAGGGCTTAGCGTGGGATATTGACCGTGTTATTTTGAGCATTTAAACCCAATACCCTCTAGTGTCTGCGCTATGTTTTTAGGTGCATTTATTATAGTTGTGTTTGAGAATTCCCTGCGCACTCTGTACTCTTTGCGCAGCCTGTCAAAGTACTCAGCTCTCTTTTCTGGAGAGATTATTGATAATTTGAGCATGCTAGAGTCGTCGTCGAGAATGTTATAAACGCTAGAGACAATTTGCTCTAGAATCTCTTGCTCGTTACCTTCATACTCGTTGTAATCAATCGTTTCGATTGCGGCCGCTGTGAGGAACTCATCAATGCTGCGATCTGGCGTAATCCCAAAATGCTGGCAGCATGCCCTGTAAATCATCATAAGTCCCTTTATCTTGCCGTCAAAGGAATAGCCTGCGATATGTGGCGTGGCAATATCTACTGCGTTGAGCAGATCTATATCAACCTTAGGCTCATACTCCCAAACGTCCAAACAGGCTCCAGAGAGCTTACCAGATTCTAAAGCCGCCTTTATTGCCTCTGTCTCGACAACCGCTCCGCGCGAGCTATTGAGCAAGACTGCCCCCTCTTTTAACTGCTCAAAAAATAACCTGTCGCAGAGGTGGTACGTTGCGTCTGCGCCAACTTTCTCTAGCGGAGTATGCAGAGTAACGAAATCGCAATCAAGCGCCTCCTCTAGCGGTCTATACTTTTTATCCAAGCTTGCCCGCTGCAAAGGAGGATCGTTCAGAACGATTTTCATTCCAAGAGCTGCGGCTCGCCTCTCAACGCGAGAGCCCACATTACCAACGCCAATAATACCGATAGAAGAATCGCTTAGCTTGATGTCGTTGGCCTGAGCGATGTTGAGCAATGCCGCCACAATATACTCGGCAACACTCGTCGCGTTTGAACCTGGCGCAGAAGAGAAGCCAATCTGCGCCTGCTTTAGATATTCTCTGTCTATATGGTCAACTCCAATAGTCGCGGTTGCTACAAACTTGACACTGCTGCCTTTGAGCAGTTTCTCGTTGACTTTAGTGATGCTGCGCACTAATAAAACATCCGCGTCTTTGAGTAAATCTGGAGTAATTTCTCTGCCCGCAACGGTTATAACCTCGCCAAGATGAGAAAAACATTCTTTTACCGATGGTATATTGATATCCGCTATAATCTTCATTTTAAACCTCCAGTGATGAGTTAAAGATTCTAAGATGTCAATTCTATTTGAAGCATGGAATAAAGACAACTAAAAAGCAAACCAAACACTTGACATACCGCATACTTTTATACGAAAATGCCACCTTTAACTCATCACTGGAGATAATATGAAAACCTACATAGACTGCTTCCCATGCTTTACAAGGCAGGTTATTGATTTTTGCAAGCTCATAACCGACGATAGCGAAACTCATGAGAGAATTTTACGCGCAGCGCTAATAAAGCTCAGCAATCTTGATATGAACGCCACCCCGCCGCATACAGCAACCCAGATGTATCGCTTCATTAAAGAGGCTACTGGCGCGGTCGATCCGTTCGAGAAGCTCAAACTCGAGTTTAACAAGTTTGCACTTGACCATCTGCCAATGCTCGAAAAGGAGCTTGAGAAAAGTAGCGATAGGCTTGAAACTGCCATCAATATTTCAATGGCTGGAAACATTATCGATATGGGAGTTGGAAACCATGTTAGCGAAGAGCTTGTACATAAGACGCTTTTGGAAACTATAAACCACAAAATAGACGCTCAAACGCTCGCGCAGTTCAAATCTGATATCACAAGCGCAGAGAAAATCCTCTACCTCGGCGATAATTGTGGCGAGATTGCTTTCGATAAGCTTCTAGTCCAAGAGCTTCCAAAAGATAAGCTTACCTTTGTAGTGCGCGGTATGCCAATTATAAACGATGCGACGATGGTAGACGCTAAACAGGTTGGGATGGATAAGCTTGTGCGTGTGATAGATAACGGCTCAGACGCACCGGGGACAATCCTTGAATGGTGTAGCGGCGATTTCAAAAAAGAGTTCCAAGAGGCAGATGTCATAATCGCCAAGGGACAGGGAAACTACGAAACGCTAAGCGAAGACGATAGCAATATCTATTTCATCTTAAAAGCAAAATGCCCTGTCATCGCAAACCATCTCGGAGTGAGCGTTGGCACTTCTATATTTAAGAATCATAGGTAGATCGAAAGATACTAAGGTAAACTAACTAACAAGCGTTTCTCAACATATCTTCACAGATAAATGTTTTTCGCTTAGCGATGATCGTTAATTCATAGTGTAACTCTAAGCAACGCCTGCAAGGGGAAAATTGCCATTCTTGGCGTCATCTACGTTAGAATTCTTGGAAATCAATTAAAGATTGTCAGACACCTTTTTTACAATTCGCTGCGCTTGCTGGCTTATGCTTGTTAGGATTTCGTAGCTGATTGTGTTGTTGTTTTTCGCTAGAGCTTTTACACTTGCCAAGGAGCTGTGGTCGTTATCGATTATAATTGCCATATCTCCAACCTCAACCTGCGCAATGTCTGTGATATCTACAACGATTTGATCCATACAGACCCTGCCGATGACTGGTGCGAAGCTTTCGTTTATCTTGACGCTTGAGATATTGCTATTACTGCGCAGATAACCATCGGCGTAGCCGTAAAAAATGACTGCTGTTTTTGTTGGTCTCTGCGTTGTGAATGTTTTGCCATAGCTGATATTTTGCCCTTTATCGACAGAGTGGATAGAGACTATTGGCGCCTCAACTCTCACCGCCGGGGTAAGGTCAACATCGGAATCGTCAAAGTAACCGTACATCGCGATACCGCATCTAACCATATCAAAATGAGCCTGTGGCATTTTTATTGTCGCCCCGCTGTTTGCCGCATGGACAATAACATCGCTACGGTCTGTAAGGTTGTTCTGGGCTAGAAACTTATTGAAGATGTCGAGCTGAGAATATGCAAAGCTCATATCCTCTTCGTCCGATGTGGCAAAATGAGTGAACACACCTGCCAAATTTAGAACTGGGCAAGCATCTATAAAATCAACCAACTCACCTGCCTGGTCTGCTGCGACGGCAGCCCTTCCCATTCCAGTGTTAACATTGACGTGCAGGTTTAGTTTTTTGTTCGCTGCGCCTAAAGTCTTGGCAAGATGTTTAGCTGCGTCAAGATTTGAAATTGTGCAGTGATATCCCTTGTCTGCGCAACAGATAATATTCTTGACGCTGGAATGCGTGTTGAGCGGAGCAAAGACT
>WGDE01000177.1 GCA_015493385.1 Phycisphaerae bacterium | reverse complement strand
TCTTGGTTGCTGTGATAACAATAGCTGCTCCATTTATAGTCGCTCGCTTTTTCTACCATCTGTGCGCGAAGAGGATTAGATTCAATATAACGAAGTACATTAAGCAAATAATTATTCCCCTGAACAGGAAAACTCTTAAAACGACCTTGATAAAGATGCCCTGTCCCAGCAGTGCCATGTGAGTGATGATACCTTGTTGCATGGGTTACACTAACCAATCGCATAAACTCGCTAAGATCACCGTCTCTATGTGGACGAAGCAATAAATGCCAATGGTTACCCATCAAACAATAGCCGAAAACATCTACGGTTACACGCTCTTGAATCTCACCAATGATCTTCTCAAACGCTAAAAAATCATCACGCTTCTTGAAAATACGTAATCTACCGTTCGCACGGTTAAGAACATGGTAGAAATATCCGCCTTTAGTTTTTCGTTTTGGTCTCGCCATAATAGAAAGCGTAACTATATAGAATGATTAGTCAAGATAAAAGATTTCGTACCCCTTCAATTTTCCCATCTGCGTTTATCTACGGTTAAAACCTTTTAGGTTTTAAGCTTTCAAACAAAATAAGTCCTTCTATTCCGTTTCGTTTGATGCACTATAGTAAGTCTTTTGGTTTTGCCGTTTTGACTCTATCTTGCCCTTAGACGATAACTCTTCAATATACTTGATAACCTCATTTTTATGAATTCCAAGCCCCGCAGATATATCTTCAATAGAGCAAGGTCTACGTTTGAGAAGAGTTAGAACATCATCGCAAAGTACCAAAAAATCACTCTGGTCATGAACATGGCGATAATCAGCAATAACCTCTGCTTTATCGTAGATTTTCTTTGCAATCTCTTCGAGCTGAGCTTGTGGAACTCTCTGAGCAAATTCTTGGGCAGGCGGACGCGTGACTGTATTAATTTGAACTCTATCTGGTGATATTGCCAAGACAGCCTCTCTTAATTTGGCGACTTGAACTTCTGTTGTGTTTACCCCGGCAAGTAAGAGAATTTCTAGCCATAGTTGAGCCTTAAACTCTTTTCTAAAGTCTATTAGTCCGCGCAGCATATTATCAAAAGTAATACTTTTTTGAGGTCTATTGATATACTCAAATATTTCACTACTTCCTGCATCAAGCGATGGTATAACCAAATCCGCCATGAGTAAACTCTTACGCACCTGAGGTTGCCAAAATAGCGAGCCATTAGTTAATATCGCTACAGGAACATCTGTAAAGGATTTAATATCAGATATCAGCTCAGAAATCTGTGCGCACAACGTCGGCTCACCAGAACCTGATAGAGTAATATAGTCAGGCTTAAATTTAAGTTTGGCTTTGATCTGGTCAACAACATCATCAAGTGGAATCGTTTTTTTGATCTCGACTGTTTTATTCGTTGTCTCTCCAAGCTGACAATAAATACAGTCATAGCTACAGGTTTTAAATGGTACAAGGTCTACTCCAAGAGAGCGACCTAACCGTCTTGATGGTACTGGACCAAAAACATAACTGTGTTTTTTACTCTCCACATTGTGCGCATTCACTTGTTATACCTCTTTCAATTTGAAAACGTGAATTTTAGTTTAACTTTGCTCTTTTAGCGGCAATCTCAACCCCGCTAAGAGAGGCAACTTTACTTTGTTTGTTAAAGTAGCGTTCCATACGCTCTAGAAAGCTGCGCTGGTCTTGAATGGTTTCGTAATGCTTTAAGAGCTCAGTGACCCTCTCTACATTACGCTCAACATCGGCTGGAATTCTCTCTCCATCATGTCGCACCGCATCTGTTGGGCAGACCCCATGACATACTGAACATCTAATGCATTCATCTTCATTTATAAATGCTTTGCCATTATCGTTTAACTCAATCGCATCAACTCTGCAGTTGTCAAGGGCTAGCTCTAATAATTGCTTTTGAGCGGCAAGTAGAAGATTTTTGTTGTCCGGCAAGGAAGACAAATCAGCCTTATTAGTAAATAAGGCGTCTTTTGTCTGACGCAGTTCGGCGACAAAAAGATTCGTTTGTCCGCCAAAATAAGTTGTTAGAGGTACCCTTAACACATGCCGCAACCGACACATGCTTCTTGCTTTATCCAAGGCATCTTTTACTCCTATTCGTATTTTCAAAATTTAATATTCTAAAGCCAATATTAATATTAGTAGCAACTTGGATGCCACAATTAACACAATAAAAGAGTAAGACCATAAACTACTTATAAAAAGAGAGTTACGACTATATAATTCAATATCCAAAACATATCTACATAAAAAAATAATTGCATAATGCAACTCTAATGTCTAGGGCGGGCGCAAAACGAGATAGTCTATTACAGGTGAGTTGGTATAAAAAAACAGCTAAGATTTTAATGACTAAAATCTTAGCTGTTAGTGTCTAAAATATGGAATTCTCAAAAACGCTAGAGAGCTGTCTTTAACATTTTAGCCGTATTCAACGCAATAAATGAGATGTCTTTTGGTGCATCACGCAGCAGCTCTTCTAGAGACGACTGACCGCAAGATGTACTCACGGCATAGTCGAACATTTCTAATAGCTCTTCGCGTATCAGCAAAGCTCCACTGATTAGCAAGGTCGGAACATTCTTCTCCTTTGCCAAAGATGCAACTACCGCCGGCAATTTTCCGCAGAGAGTTTGAGAGTCTGTTTTTCCCTCGCCTGTTATTAAGAGTGATGCGCCTTCAAGGTGGCCTGCTAGATTTGCCGCCTCGGCGATTAAATTTGCCCCAGAGACCAGCTCGCCGCCGCAAAATGCGCGAAGCGCTGCGCCAAGACCACCAGCTGCGCCATCACCTTCGGCGCCGCCCTTATAAAATCCACCACTGAGTAGAATCTTCTCTAAAGCCGCTAACGCATTATCAAGCTCTTCAACCATATCTGGCGTTGCGCCCTTTTGTGGCCCATAAACTCTAGCCGCACCATTTGTGCCAGTAAGAGGATTGGTTACATCAGAAGCTACCTTTATTGAAACTCTATCAAGCCCGTCAATAACTGAGCTAGAATCAATACTAACAATCTTACTCAAGCCAAAGCCGCCAAGAGCAACTTCGTTTCCATCGGCATCTAGCAGTTTGTATCCAAGAGCCGCCGCCATACCAATGCCGCCATCAACAGTAGCGCTTCCTCCGATACCGATTATTATCTGCTCTACCCCTCTGTCAATAGCATCCTTGATTAGCTCGCCAGTGCCAAAGGTGGTCGTCTTCATTGGGTTTAGTTTCTCTCTTGGGACGAGCTCAATTCCGCTAGCCGCTGCCATTTCCATAACAGCAGTCTTGCCATTATCAACCAAACCATACGAGGCTGTTATTCTGTTTCCAAGCGGCGCAGTAACCTCAAGCTCGACCATTTTGCCCTTAAGTGCGTAAACTAGAGCTTCTGTTGTGCCCTCTCCGCCATCAGCCATAGGGATTTTAATTATCTCAGCATCAGGAAAGACCTTAGCATATTGGCTAGCTATAATATCACAAATCTCTGGGCTGCGCAAAGCGTCCTTAAACGAGTCTGGTGCAATGACAATTTTCATAAATTCATTCCTTTTCTACACAAAGAAGTATGCTAAAACAGCGACTACCAAAATTGAGACGACTCCCTGCAATAGGGTTGCAACTGTCATAGATTTGTAAGCAGTTTTAACATCAAGCCCACTAAATTCTGTAACAACCCAGAAGAAACTATCGTTAGCATGCGAAACTGTCATAGCCCCTGCACCTGTTGCCATTACTGCTAATGTTCTACCAACAGTAGAACCTAAGCCCATATCCACTAGAAGTGGCGCGACAATTGAAGAGGTCGTAACAATCGCAACAGTAGAAGAACCCTGTGCCGTTTTAAGGGCTGCCGCAATGATAAACGGCAAGAATATTCCAATATTGTACTGGGTAAGAGTTTCACCAAGATAATCTCCAATAGGAGAAACCTTCAAGACTTTACCAAGCGCACCACCAGCTCCAGTGATTACAAGTATAAGCGCTGCATCTCTTAGGCCTTTATTTACCATGGCAGAAAAATCACTGTCTTCTATGTACTTGGTTAGAATCAAACTTAAAGCTAAACCTATTAGTAAAGCATTTAGAGGTTGCCCTAGGAAGAATACTGCCTTAAGAACAAATCCTGTAGCATCGGTTGCATTCTTGCCCGTAGCAAAGGCGACTATTGTACTTGTTGCGATTAAAACGATTGGAATAAGTATAGGAGCAAATGCCTCTAATGGCCTTGGATACTTACTTAGATCAAGACCAAGGTCTTCTGGAAGTTGTGATTCTGGAACAGTGCCAAGCTTTGCACCTATAAACTTTGCCCACATCCAGCCAACTATAGTGGCGATTGCAGCAACAAATGCACCAAACAAGATAACCATACCAAGCTTATCGCTTAGACCAAGATTTCCAGCTGCCGCAATTGGCCCTGGCGTTGGAGGTATGAAAGTATGTGTGGCATAGAGCCCCGTTGCAAGAGCGATACTAAGTGTTAGAATTGGCTTTTTGGCTCTTCTAGCCATACCATTTTTGAGTGAGTTTAGAATCACAAATCCTGAATCACAGAAAACTGGGATAGAGACAATGTATCCAATGATACTCATAGCAAGACTTGGGCGTTTCTTTCCAACCACTCGCAGAACCGAATCCGCCATCGTTACAGCGCCACCAGATTTCTCAAGAATAACGCCAATTATCGTACCAAAGATAATAACAAGCCCGATGCTTGACAGTATTTCACCAAAACCGATAGATATTACTTTTGAGACCTCTTGGACGGGAATTTTAACGGCAAACCCAATTCCATAGCATGCTATTAGCAACGCAAGCAAAGGGTGAACTTTGAATTTTGAGGTAAGAACCACAATTAAGGCAATAGCTAAAAACAACACGACTAAGAGCATTGGCCCTTGAAGCATCGTAGCTTTGTCTAGGTTTAGAGTTGATAGAATAGAAATCACACCAGAATCCAACATAACGATCTCCTATAATGAAATTACCTCGCCCAATATATACAACCAACAATTAGACTATATTTGATAAAGAATCGGCTAAGATTACAGCTTTGCATTAAATATCCACCAAAAAACTCTTCATTATCTGCGTCATAACAGAACAAACGTAATTTTTCAAAGACATTCATTCTATAAAGCCCATAGTACCCTCAGGAGATTTCAATATGAAAACGGAAATTAAATCATCTAACTTAAAATTGGCTAACATATCGAAATATACACAAAAAAAGGCAACCCAGTAAAACCAGATTGCCTTTAGTTAACGTATTGTCTAAAGCTATTTTCTTGGTTTACTTTCTAGATCTTCTAAGAACCAATCCGCCAATCGCCAATAAGACAAGGCTAGTTGGTTCTGGGACAACGCCAAATTCCAGATTGTCGATACCAACTTCGCTATCGCCACCTGCCACATTAGCAATGTAGAGCGAATCAACATCCTTATCAAATGCCATCGCTAAAAATGCACCCTTTAATCCAGAACTACCACCGTAAGGAATTGAGACTAACTCATTTGAGCCATCCGAATAGTTCACCTGCAAACCGTTACTCATTGTAGAATTGTCCATCATGTAGAATGCAAAGTAAGAAATCGGTGAAGCAAAACTGAATGTATAGGCATCGCCCTCATCAATAGCTAAAGCGAAAGTCCCTATTGGTGAAGAACCTCCCATATCAGATGAATCATTAGTTACGTAACCATAACCAGCAGGACTGCTGATTGTCATGCCACCATCTAGTACAGTATCAAGAACGATTTCATCCTGAAAAAAACCAGTCTCAAAATCAATTGTAGTATCTGGTTGGTTTATGCCAAGATCGGCTAGCCAATTAGTCCTAGCATCATCCATTCCAGAACCATAACTACCTTGATAAGATGTGAGTGTTGCAAAAGCACTGCCACCTACAGCCAACAACACAACAGAAAAGAATGCGCAACCCCGTAGAAAACCATCTCCAAACATAGTAAAATCCCCTTTCTCTCAACCAAGCTCAAAAGAAAGCAACGAGCAATCCCAAGTGCATGATTATTCCTCTATGTCTCTCCAACACAACTGTCCGCACAGACAGCAACCCAACTCCATGGCATTGATTGTTACACATTGCGTCTATTTTGTCAAGAAATTTCCCATAAGTAGTTTCTATTCAACACCTTACATTTCATTGATACATTTAAAAAAAATCCTCAGTGGAACAATTACGTACACACATATACGATCTTAAGGTTACACTCTTTGGAAACATTTCAATTACATCGGTCAATATTATAGGGTCAGCTCTACCGCAATCTCATCGCAGTGGTCTTGTTTTGGGCAGCTTGCGCAGTCACTCCAAACTTTCATAGGTAATTCCTCCCTTTGGATGCGCGAGAACCCAAGTTTCTCGAAGAAGACAGGTTCGAGTGTTAGGGCAAATAGCTTCTCTATGCCGATCTCGCGAGCTTTGACAATGACAGCTTCGACAAGATTGCGTCCAATTCCTTTACCAAACGCATCTTTTTTTACAGCTAAAGATTTGACCTCCGCCAAATCTGACCACATAACTGAAAGCGCACAGCAACCACAAACTCTCCCCTCTTGGTCAAGAGCAACAAAAAATGTCTGTATATTCTCATACAGACTAGATTTCGACCTAAACAGCATCTTATCGTACTGCGCAAATGCTGAGATTAACGAGTGAATAGCATCAACGTCGCCAATACGGGCAGCTCTTATTTCCATTGTTGATTCCCCAAATAACACACAATTACTCTAATTTCATAAAGCAAAATGACAGCTTAAACAATTTAATATCTAAAAAGTATGAAAAAATGCTGGAAAATCGGCTCATTATCAATAAAATTACGCGAACTATGAAATATACATTAATTGACAAAGTAATATCGATAGAGAGCGGAAAAGAAATTACAGCCGTTAAGAATGTTTCTCTTGCAGAAGAATATCTTGGCGACCACTTTCCAGCTTTCCCAGTGGTACCTGGCGTTTTTCTACTCCAAGGCATGGTTGATTCAGCCTCATGGTTGGTTAGGGAATCTCAAAACTTCGCCAACAGTATGATTACGCTAGAGATGGCAAGAAATGTGCGTTACAAAAGTTTTGCCGCCCCTGGCATGCAGGTTC
>WGDE01000176.1 GCA_015493385.1 Phycisphaerae bacterium | reverse complement strand
GGAGATGTGTATAAGAGACAGATATTGACACTGTGTGCCTTTGCCTGCTCCAGGAGCGCCAAGCACAACAATTCTCAACCTCTTGCTCCTTTGATGCGACCAGCAGAGCTGAAGCCTTCATAGTTTCGCATAATAAGTTGAGATTCTATTCTTTGAACCAAATCAAGAGACACACTAACTACAATCAGCAGGCCTGTTCCACCCAAGAAGGCTGTTACACGATACTCAATTCCCATAGAAGCATTAACGACCTGAGGTATCACCGCAATCAAAGCCAAAAATGACGCTCCAAAAAACGTTATACGGGTCATCACTGTTTCTAAGTAATCTGCGGTTCTTTTGCCCGGTCTCAAGCCAGGGATAAAACTACCACTATCACTCAATCTCTTTGCCATATCTTTTGGTTGGAACTGAATAGCAGTCCAAAAGAAAGCAAATGCAAAGATCATAACAATCTCAATGACATTATAGGTAAAAGCGTCTCTGTGAAAAGCGTTAACTATTGCTTGAAATGTTGCCGACATACGCAGGTTGCGAAAATTTCCAATCCAACCCAATATCAAACTCGGAAACATCATGAAACTAGAAGCAAAGATAATTGGCATTACTCCACCATGATTAACCCTCAATGGCATATAGTGCCTCATTCCACCATACATTTTACGACCACGCATCTGCCTAGCCTGCTGAATAGGAATCCTTCTTTGCCCTTGAGTAATTAGAATTGCTCCTGCCACAACAAAAATAAAACAAGAGAGAATGACCGCAATATCGAATGGATCATACTTACCTGTCGCTGCACCAAACTGGAATGTAGCATTTTCAGCGACAGTCAAGACCGCACTAGGCATCCTAGACATAATACCCGCCATAATAAGAAGACTTATGCCATTACCTATTCCATACTCATCAATCTGCTCACCAAGCCACATCAAAAACAGAGTTCCAGCAGTCATTCCAATTACGCCAAAAACATAAGCGCTAACGCGCATTTCTGGCTGTATTGCACCAACACGTTGATCCATATAGGACATAATCATAAAAGCTTGAAAAATGCAGAGAGGGACCGTCAAATAACGAGTCCACTCTTGTATTTTTTTATGCCCAGTCATACCTTCTTGACGTAATTTTTTGAGTGAAGGAACAACCTCTCCCGCTAGCATCAAGATAATTGATGCTGAGATATAAGGCATGATACCTAGACCAAAAAGACTACTTTTCCTGAGCGTACCGCCAGTAAACATAGACATAGTATCCGCGAGCCTAGCAATCGGGCTATTTTCGTCCTGATTCTCAGACTTCACATGCAACTTGGCCTGGTCAACACCTGGGACAGGAATATGAAACCCTATCCTGTATATGCATAACAAGAAAAGGGTAAACAGAATCTTATTTCTAAGCTCAGGCACTCTAAAAACATTAGTTACGGCTTGCAACATATTTAAGCTTCCTTATAGAATCCCTCATCCTTATGCAACGATCTGAACAGAACCGCCACACTCTGCAATCTTCTGCTCTGCACTTTTACTAAATTTATGTGCACTAACACTAAGTTTTTTAGTTAGCTGACCTTCACCAAGAACCTTGACCTTACTCTGATCACTATCAACTAAACCGCACTCAGCAAGCATATGTACATCAATAACTGCGCCATCATCAAAGAGCTTCTCTAATTGCATAACATTAACAACCTCAAAAGTCTTGGCGTAATTAAAGTTGCTAAAACCAACCTTTGGTATTCTCTGGAATAACGGCATAGAGCCACCTTGGTATAGCGTCCTACGAGAATAGCCGGCTCGAGATTTCTGTCCCTTGTGACCTCGACCACACGTTTTACCGTTGCCTGCACCTCTACCACGTCCAACACGTTTACGATTTTTGTGGCTTCCTACTTTTGCAGTAATATCGTGACTAAGCATTATATATCACCACCTTTTTACAATATCAAGTTCAACACCACGATTTTTTGTAACTTCATCACGGCTTTTTAACTGTCTCAGACCATCCAATGTTGCTTTAACTACATTCTTTGGAGAAGTACTGCCATATATCTTTGATAATACATTCTGGACTCCCGCTAGTTCAAGCACAGCACGTGAACTCAAACCCGCAATAACTCCTGTACCAGGGCTAGCCGGTAGCAACTTAACTCTAGTAGCCCTACATCTACCAATAACTTGATGTGTAATGGTACCTTCGCTCAAAGCAACCTGAATAGTATTCTTCTTTGCATCTTTAATAGCTTTTTCAACCGCATTAGGCACTTCATTAGCCTTACCGTAACCAATACCAACAGTTCCATCACGGTCGCCAACTACAACCAATGCAGCAAAACTGAATCTACGTCCACCTTTTACTACCTTAGCACAGCGAAATATCTTTACAACCGAATCTTCCAACGGTTGCTCACTCTGCATTGTATAATTGTTGGGTTCTTCTACCAATTCTTATCTCCGTTTTATGATCTGGTTACTAAAATACCAAGCCGGCTTCACGTGCAGCTTCAGCAAGCGCTTTTACACGACCATGATATTTAAATTTATTACGATCAAATTTAACTCGATTGATCCCTACTTGAGCAGCCTCTTTAGCAATCAATTCACCAACCTTAGTTGCTGCATCAATATTGCCTGTCTTAGCAAGAGCCCCTTTAATTGCAACCTGTAAAGTATTAGAAGCTGCCAATGTAACACCAGACATATCATCAATGATCTGAGCATAAATATGCCTATTTGAGCGAAATATGGCCAATCTTGGACGATCTGCGCTACCGCAAACCTTCTTCTTAACACGATATTTACGCCTAAGCCTGGTCTTTTGTAATTTTTGAATTTTCATTTCTTCAATCCGTCTATAGAATAGCCGTTAATTTACTCTCTATATTAAGCGCCGAATGCTTTACCTACTTTACGTCTGACATGTTCGTCAGCGTAACGTATGCCCTTGCCTTTGTATGGCTCAGGCGGTCTCTTCGATCTGACTTCCGCAGCAAACTGTCCCAATAACTGTTTGTCTATTCCCGAAATAGAGAACTCCGCAGGAACATCATTACCTCTTGTAGCCGGAGTTTTAATCTCTACAGTTATTCCTTTAGGAAGAGGCATCTCAACTGTATGACAGTAACCAATCCCAAGTATTAGCTTGCCTCCTTGTTCTTTGATACTGTAACCTGTTCCAAATATCTGCATACTTTTACTGTATCCAGAAGAAACTCCGATTACCATATTATTGATCAAAGAACGCATTGTTCCATGTAGAGCCTTCATTGCTCGAAGTTCAGGTTGCTGATTAGCAACCTCTAGAGCCCCGTCTTCGACCTTAACAAGAATACCTGGGTGGACATCCATCTCCAAAGCACCCTTTGGTCCTGTTACCTTAATGTGATTACCCTTTAGGTCAATATTGACACCATTAGGTACCTGAATTTTAGTTTTACCGATACGACTCATATTAGCTCACCGTACAAAGAATCTCACCACCGATATTGTCTTTACGACAGTTTCTATCGCTGATTACACCTTTACTTGTAGATACAATCGCAATACCCATGCCACCAAGTACGTGTGGCATATCCTGAACAGTGCTATACACTCTTCTTCCTGGTTTGCTGATTCTCTTTATTTCAGAAAAGACTGGAAGTCCCTCTTCTGAATATTTCAACTTAACTCTAATTTGTCCTTGATTACCATCATCAACTCTATCATAGTCGATAATGTAACCTTCTTCTTTTAATATAGCTGCAATTCCCTCGCAAACTTTTGACGCCTTAACCATAACACAGTCTTTGCGTACACTGCTTGCATTGCGAATTCTAGTCAGCATATCTGCTACTGGATCACATAAACTCATTTAGAAACTCCATATCTGTATAAACTGGTAACTACCAGCTCGCTTTTTTTACACCAGGAATTTTACCCTCATTTGCCATAGTCCTAAAGCATATGCGGCAAATCTTAAATTTTCTATAAACAGCATGTGACCTACCACAAAGCTCACATCTGGTATAACCTCTAACTTTAAATTTTGGCGTTTTCTTCGCTTTATTTTCAAGTGCCGTAGTTGACATTTGTCACTCCAATTAGTTCTTGAATGGCATTCCGAAAAGTCTCAACATTTCACGAGACTCATCATCTGTATTTGCAGTTGTTACAAACGTTATATTCATACCTTGATTCTCAACAATCCTAGATGGATCTATTTCAGGGAAAATACTTTGCTCGCTAAATCCAACGGTATAATTTCCACGACCATCAAAACTCTTTGGGCTAAGACCTCTAAAGTCTTTAACGCGTGGAATTGCTAGATTGATAAGCCTGTCAAGAAACTCAAACATACGAACACCGCGAAGTGTCACCTTAACACCAATTGGTTCACCTTCACGAAGTTTAAAGTTAGAAACACTTATTTTAGCTTTGCATATTAAAGGTTTCTGACCTGTAATAGCCGTCATATCTCTGACTGCCGTCTCAAGGTATTTTTTATCCTGTATCGCCTTACCAACACCCATAGAGACAACTATCTTCTCTAGTTTTGGAATCGCCATACGTGATTTATATCCATATTTCTCTTGGAGAGCTGGATATATTTGTGAATCATATAGATCTTTCAAACGTGCCATTAAGTCACCTACGTATTTATCTTATTACAATACTTACTTCTTTGCCTTCCTAATGACACCTATAACAGTACCATCAAGAGCAACTCTGTTTTTTTCACCTTTTGCATTTACTTCAAAGCGAACCCTAGTGCCCTTGCCCGTCTTTGGATTAACAGGTTGAACATTGCTGATCTGAATAGGCTGCTCTATTTGTATCTGTCCACCTTGAGGATATTTCTGCGAAGGACGCACGTGTTTTTTAGCAAGATTAACACCAGCCACATAGACACGAGTATCACCATCTGTAATCCTTAGAACCTTACCAGTAGCACCCTTATGGTCGCCTGCAATAATTTCTACGGTATCGTCTTTCTTTATACGTGCTGCCATTTTAATCTCTTCTTAAACAACTTCACTTGCAAGTGAAACAATTTTCATGTAATTCTTCTCACGTAACTCCCTAGCTACTACTCCAAAGATACGTGTTCCGACCGGATTACCATCTGCATCTATCATAACAGCGGCATTGCTATCAAATCTAACATAGCTGCCGTCAGGGCGACGCACAGGACTCTTAGTCCTAACAATAACACATTTGTGCACTTTTTTGTCATCAAGTTTACATGTTGGTAAGTGCTTCTTGATAGCAACGCAAATCACATCACCAACGGTCGCTGCAGGTCTAGTGTATTTGCCCTTCCTAGAACCACCACGTCCAAGCACCTTAATACACAGTGCAGTTTTAACGCCGCTATTATCAGCGATCTCTACCATTGTTTCTTGCTGAATCAACGCTCTACCCTTTATATTTATTTAATAACTGCCTTCTCAACTACTTCGACAAGACGCCAACTGATACTCTTACTAATAGGTCTACACTCTACTATTTCAACCGTATCACCTATACCAGCTTCACACTTAGGATCGTGAACACCCAGTTTAGTAGTTCTATTTATATACTTACCGTACTTTGGGTGTTTAACCTTGTAATCCATGCGAACACGAAGGCTTTTCTCACCACTTATACTGACTACTTTGCCACGCCTTGTTTTCTGTACTTTTTTATTTTCCATTGCTTACTGGACCTTCAACTGATTTTGTTTGATAACAGTCTTAATTCTAGCAATATCTTTACGACAATTGCTGATTGACTTACAATCCTGAAGATTTTCCGTAACATGCTGACAACGCAGCTCGAAAAGTCTTTTCTGACATTCTTCAAGTTTACCTTGAAGGTCTTCTTGTTTCATGCCACTTATTTCTGATATCTTCATTAAATCATCCCTTATACAAGAGAATGTCTACGAGTAGTAAATCTACATTTCAAAGGCATCTTATGTGCTACACGTGCCAATGCCGCTTTTGCTGCATCTTCGCTTACGCCACCAATTTCAAAAAGAACAGTGCCAGGTCTTACGCAGGCAACCCATCCTTCAACCTCACCTTTACCTTTACCCATACGAGTTTCCAAAGGTGTTGATGTGAATGATTTGTGTGGAAATATACGAATATAAATCTTACCTTCACGTCGCAAATAATGGGTAGCCGCCAAACGACCAGCCTCAATCTGCTGAGCTGTAATCCAGCCCATTCCCATACTCTGCAAGCCAAACTCACCAAATGCTACATAATTGTTTCTTTGCGCATTCCCCTTGAGCTTACCTCTATGTTGTTTACGATATTTAACTCTTTTAGGCATCAAAGCCATTATTAAACCCTCTCATGATAACTTATGAGTAATTGTAAAACGAACAACCTACCTACCAAAAGGTGCTCCACCCTTATTCGCAGGTTTGCCACCTTTTCTTGGTGCTCTACGTTGCCTTGGTCGCTGAGCTTTAGGATTTGGAACTATTTCTTCTCCAAATTTACCCTTATAAATCCAGACCTTGATACCAATAGCACCATAAGTTGTCCTTGCGGTAGATGTTCCATAGTCAACATTTGCATCAATAGTCTGCAACGGAATACTACCAAGTTTTTGAGTTTCTTTTCGAGCCATTTCTGCTCCACCAAGACGCCCAGAAACCATAATTTTAACACCTTTAGCGCCAGCATTCATTGCATTTTCACATTGCATCTTCATAACTCTTCTAAAAGAAGCACGTCTTTGCAACTGAGACGCAATGCCATCAGCCACTAACTTAGCATCAAGAGCAGGCTCTTTAATCTCGATAACATTAACGTTCACCTTGCGGTCGATCAACTCTTCTAACTGCTCACGAAGTTTATCAACTTCCGCACCACGAGGACCAATAACCATGCCAGGCCTAGCGGTATGAACTGTAACTTTGACTTCATTCCTCGTGCGGGCAATATCAACTTTAGATACAGCACCATAAGGTTGTTGAAGATTAAATTTTTTATTAACGTATTCCCTTATCCTTCTATCCTCAATAAGGAAATCACCATAATTAGCCTTTGGTGCAAACCAAGTACTTTGCCAATCTAGCCTTATACCTGTTCTAAAACCAATTGGAGATGTCTTCTGACCCATATTATTTCCTGTGCTATCTAAAATTACTCTTCAGAC
Source organism: Phycisphaerae bacterium (assembly GCA_015493385.1). Lineage (GTDB taxonomy): Bacteria > Planctomycetota > Phycisphaerae > Sedimentisphaerales > Sedimentisphaeraceae > S145-28. Next base: position 30,039 of record WGDE01000176.1, on the reverse strand, counting down.
ACGGTTACATAAATGTGACTTGCCTCTTTACGAATAGGATGTGCACGTCCACGATCCTTGGCAATCCAAGTCTTTGTTCCGATTCGACGACCAGCGCCGTCTACACGAGCTTCAGAGACATAGAGCTTTTCAAGATCAGCTTCTTGCTCGTCTGCATTCGCTATTGCACTCTCGAGGACCTTCGCCACCATAGTCGCAGACCTTTTAGGAGTAAACTTGAGAATATCAAGTGCATCCTGTGCTTGTCGACCTGCAATAAGTTTTGTCACAAGCCTTGCTTTTCTTGGTGAAGAAGGGGCATATCTATACGAAGATTGCCACTGAGAGATTTCATTAACTCCAACTCCCAAAGCTTTTGCCAAAGCTTCGATATCAGCCTTCTGAGGTGCCGGCTTATAAAGACAGTTACCCCAGTTTTTAATTGCAGTAATGGCTTGGCGTTCATTCAAACCACCACGTACAATATGTTTAGCCAACGAAGAAGGACTCATCTTTCGCTTTTGACCAATTTTTTTTAATCTACTACCACTTAACATAATTCAACCTTATTAAGTCTCTTGAAGAGTCAATTAATTTACTTGCTATGACCTCTAAATGTTCTAGTAATTGAGAATTCACCTAGTTTGTGACCAACCATATCCTCAGTCACCATAACTTTGTTGAAAATCCTACCGTTATGAACCATAAAAGTAAATCCTACAAATTCAGGAATTATTGTGCTTCTTCGAGACCAAGTCTTAATTGGATCTCTTTGTCCTGATTCAAGTTTCGCTGCTACTTTCTTGAGGAGTTTCTCGTCAACGAACGGACCTTTTTTAAGGGATCTTCCCATTTATCTTCCTATCTAATATTTACAGTACTAACTGCAGGCCACGATTATTTTTACGACGCCTGATAATGCGTTTATTACTTACCTTACGTTTATTACGCGTTTTGCCACCTTTTGCTGGCACTCCAGTCGGAGAACATGGTTGACGACCGCCATTGCTACGGCCTTCTCCACCACCCATTGGGTGAGCAACCGGATTCTGTGCTTTACCACGAACATGTGGCTTACGACCCATATGGCGTTTACGGCCAGCCTTCCCAATTACAACATTTTGGTAATCGCTGTTGCCTAACTCACCTACGGTAGCTCTACACTCAATCCTAACCATTCTCATCTCACCACTAGGAAGAATGACTGTAGCCCAACCACCTTCTTTAGCCATAAGACGGGCAACCCCTCCAGCAGCTCTAACTAACTTGCCGCCCTGGCCAGGGTTCATTTCGATATTATGAATCTCAACTCCCAATGGGATTGATTTAATCGGCATCGCATTGCCAACAATTGGCTCAACTTTCTCACCACTCTCGATTACCGCTCCAACCTTAATACCTTCTGGTGAGAGAATATATCTCTTCTCACCGTCATCATATTTAACAAGCGAAATAAAACAGTTACGATTTGGATCGTATTCAATAGACTCCACAGTGGCTTTTATACCATCCTTATTACGCTTAAAGTCAATAATTCTGTAAATTCTTCTTGCTCCACCACCACGAAAACGCACAGTAGTTTTACCGTGGTGGTTTCGACCACCAGTCTTCTTAATACGTTTACAGAGAGTTTTCTCTGGAGTGTCAGTCGTCAGAATTGATTTGTAATCAATTACAGAAGCACCTCTACGTCCTGGGGTTGTTGGTTTATATAATTTAATAGCCATCTTACTATTCGCCTAACTTATCTGTTATTAAAACAAGTCTATTCGATGATCTTCATGCAACACTACAACTGCCTTTTTCCATGTCGCTGTAGTACCAATGTTTCTACCTCTTCTGCGGGATTTTCCCTTGTAGTTCATCGTACGGACATCAACAACTTTAACGCCATATAAACCTTCAATGGCATTTCTAATTTGAATCTTGTTCGCCCTTTTGTTTACCTGGAAAGCAAAGGCATTGCAAGCATTTGCAAAATGCATGCTTTGCTCAGTAACCAACGGCTTAATGATTATATTACAGTTATCCACTTATACACCTGTAACTAAATAGTTATTATTTAAGAGCTTTTCTTTGAGTCGAGTAAGCTACTCAAAGCGTCCTTAGTAAAAAGCATCTTCTGTTTATTACAAATATCACCTGCATTAAGGTCTGAAACAACCGACACGTCTACTTTGTAAATATTCCTTGCTGATTTATACAGATTGTCATCTTTTGATGAAATTGTAACCAAGCAACTACGATCAATGTTAAGGTTCTTAAGAATCTTAGCAAAATCTTTGGTCTTAGGTGCATCAAAGCTCAATTCGTCAATTACATAAACGCTACCTGCGATCAATTTCGCCAAAAGAGCAGAGTCAGTAGCAAGCCTTCTTTGTTTCTTAGGCATTTTTTTACCAAAGTCACGAGCAACTTTAGCAAACGTAACACCACCACCAACACGTTTACCTGTCCTGCTAGCGCCAACTCGTGCATTACCTGTACCTTTTTGCCTAAAAAGCTTTCTTGTAGAGCCGGCAACCATACCACGACTTTTGGTAGCCGCTGTGCCAACACGCTTATTAGCATGGTACATCACAATCGCCTGCTTTAGGAGATCATATCTAACCTCAGAGCCAAAAAGTTGCTCATCAATTTGCAACTTTTCAACCTCTTTACCATCTTTATTTAATACAGCAACGTCTATCATTTTTATACCTGACCTTATTATTTAGTCTTAGCTGTCTTAACAATAACATACCCACCGGCAGGACCAGCAATAGCACCCTTAACGACGAGAAGATTATTCTCTTCGTCAATAGAGAGAATCTTGTGGTTTTTAGTAGTCACTCGCGCGCTACCCATATGCCCCGCCATTCTCTTACCTTTTTTAAGGTTTCCACCGTGACCAGCATCACTAGCAAAACTCGAGATAGAACCCGGTGCCCTGTGCTTACGCTCACAACCGTGCGAAGCTGGGAAACCACCAAAGCCATGACGCTTCATACCACCAGCAAATCCTTTACCTTTACTAGTCCCAATTACGTCAACAGTTGCAACTTCCTTGAAAGATTCAATCTTAATCTCATCACCGAGAGATACGTCTACCTGATCATCAGAAGCAAGTCTATACTCGCGGATGAAACTCTTGGGGGTAGTATTTGCCTTCTTTGCATGCCCAATAGCTGGTTTCTTTTGCCTAGAAGGCTTAACATCCTTATAACCAAGCTGAACTGCTGAATAACCATCAGTCTCTTGAGTTTTCACCTGTGTAACAACACAAGGTCCTGCCTGAATGACAGTCACGGAACAGATCTTACCCTGCTCATCATAAACTTGAGTCATTCCAACTTTTTTACCAAGCAACATTGCCATTTCTAAACTGCCTCACTTATCAAGCCTAATTTCGAGTTACTAGAGAAATACATTTATTAAAGTACAACTCTGTATTTTGCTAGGCTTTAATTTTAACAAAAACGCCAGCCGGTACAACCAAGCGATTCAACGCTTCTACCGTTCTAGCATTTGCTTCAAATATATCAATAACTCTCTTATGTGTACGCATCTCAAATTGCTCACGAGACTTCTTATTAACATGCGGACTACGCAATACGGTGTACCTCTCTATCCTTGTCGGTAGAGGCACTGGACCGCTTACACGAGCATTTGTACGACGGGCTTGCTCAACAATCTCTTTAGCCGATGCATCCAATGCCTTGTGATCGTATGCTTCCATTCTAATTCTGATTTTTTGTGTCTCTGCTGCCATAATCATTCCTATTTAAGGCAAAAGCTAACATTAATTTAATAGAAGGGGTACGGTAACAGCTTTTTTGATTAAATCAAGACAATAAATCTTATTTCAAAAAAACTACACGTAAACCTTGTAAAACCGACAGACGAGTATGGTTTGCGAAATCAAACTTGATCCCTGAAATATGAACTATATTTCGCTGCAAATGGCCCAACTCGAAACGCACAGACAAACTGTGCTCGCTCCGGCCTATGAAGCGACCAATCTAGCAAAACTGTTGGTCGCTGTCAACTGATAATTATTATTTTTCCAATATTTTAGACGCAATTTGTTCAGGCACCTTTTCGTATGTGTCTGGCTCCATTGAGAATGAGCCGCGCCCCTGCGTTGCTCCTCTGAGTTCACTTGTATAACCAAAGAGTTCTGAGAGAGGTGCTTGAGCATCCAATATTCTCATTTGTCCGCTAACATTAGAATTTGTTACTAGGCCACGCTTGCTTATTATATTACTCTGAACAGGGCCGAAGTTCGCCTCTGGTACTACAATTTGTAGCTTCATAATCGGCTCCAATAACTTTGGAGAAGCCTTCTGCATAGCTTCCTTCATGGCTAACGCTCCTGCCAATTCAAATGCCATCTCAGAAGAATCCACTGCATGGAATGACCCATCAAGGAGTTCTATCCTGACACCAACAACTGGATATCCTGCCAAAACACCATTAGCTAGAGCTCCACGGCAACCATTTTCAACAGCCTTCCAATATTCGCGAGGAATAACTCCACCAACAATTTTACTTTCAAACTCAATTTCATTACTAACTTGGCCGTTCTCTTCCAAGATAGGCTCTACTGTAATCACAACATGACCAAACTGACCTCGTCCACCTGATTGACGAACGAATTTAGATTCTTGCTCAACTTTCTTAGTTATACATTCTTTGTAAGCAACCTTAGGTTGGCCAACTCTGACATCTATATTCATCTCACGTGTGATTCTGTGTTGCAAAATCTCTAAGTGTAATTCGCCCATACCACTGATGATAGTCTGACCTGTCTCAGTGTCATATTTTGTGACAAAAGTCGGATCTTCGCGTCTAAGAGCTCCAAGAGCATCACCTAGCTTGGCCCTATCAGAAGAGTTAACTGGTTCAATGCTCATACTGATTACTGGCTCAGGGAAACTCATTGTCTCCAAGACTAATGGTGTTTTAGGGTCGCAAAGAGTATCGCCTGTCAAGGTATCCTTGAGACCAACACAGGCTACAATATCTCCAGCCTCAGCCTTATCTACGATTTTGCGATCATTAGCATGCATCTCAAAGAGACGAGTAACATTCTCTCTCTTAGAACGTGTAGAGTTCATAACTCTAGATCCCGAATTCAGAGTCCCTTGATAAACTCTCACAAAATATAAATCACCATGTTTGTCGTGAGTGATTTTGAAAGCAACAGCGACCAAAGGCTTTGCCTCGTCACATTCTAGAGGAATCAGAGTCTCTTCATCCTTTGGATTCATAGCAGGCTTAAGAGGCCTGTCGACCGGAGATGGTAGAAATGCAACAACCCCATCAAGAAGAAGTCTAGTTCCCTTATCCTTAAGAGCTGAACCAAAATAAACAGGGTTCATCTTGTTAGCAATTGTCTCTCTACGAATAACTGCGATTACTTTGTCAGTTGGCAATTCTTCGCCTTCAAGATAGAGCTCCATTAATTCGTCATCACATTCAGCAACAGACTCAAGCATCATCTCTCGCCATTCTTGCGCCAAGTCCATTAATTCTGCTGGAATCTCCTTTATTTCGGCATTCGCGCCAGTAGCCTCGTTGGTATAGTAAGTTGCTTCCATTCTAATCAGGTCAATAACACCTTCAAAGTCATTCTCCGCTCCAATCGGAATCTGAACTGCAACAGCATTAGCGCCCAATTTTTCACGAATACTATTTACAGACATCTCGAAGTCTGCACCAACTTTATCCATCTTGTTAACAAAACAAAGACATGGAACATTATATTTTTGCCCCTGACGCCATACAGTTTCACTCTGCGCCTGAACACCTTCACTCGCATCAAATACTGCAACTGCCCCATCAAGAACTCTAAGAGAACGTTCCACTTCAGCTGTAAAGTCAACGTGTCCCGGAGTATCGATGAGGTTCATATCGGTACCTTTCCACGAACATTTTGTAGCTGCAGAGGTAATGGTAATTCCACGCTCTTGTTCTTCTTCCATGAAATCCATAACTGCTGTACCGTCGTGCGTCTCACCGATTTTGTATGTCCTACCCGTATAGTAAAGAATACGCTCGGAAACGGTTGTTTTACCGGCATCAATATGAGCCATTATACCGATATTACGTAAATTAGACAAATCTTTAGCCATTTCTCAAACCCTTATATGTCAAACTCAATATTAAAAAACTGCCACGGTTGATATACGCTAGATCAATGAACCGTGGCAGATTATGCATCAAAGTATATATAGTATTAAGAGAGTAATTACCAAGCAAAATGTGCAAATGCTTTATTAGCTTCTGCCATTCTGTGCACATTCTCTCTAGTTGTCATAGCTGCGCCCTCTTTGTTGTAAGCATCAACAATCTCAGAAGCAAGCCTTTGGCACATAGGCTTACCTTTTTTGCTTCGTGCTGCTGCTAATATCCAACGATAAGCAAGTGCTTGCTGACGCTTAGGTTTTACCTGCATAGGAACTTGATAACTAGCTCCGCCTACACGTTTACTACGAACCTCCAACGCAGGCTTAACATTTGAAATTGCAGTCTCAAAGATCTCGAGTGCATCAACATCTTTAATCTTCTTAGATGCTATATCCATAGCATCATAGAAAACCACACGTGCAATACTCTTCTTACCATCTAGCATTAGACAGTTAATAAACTTCTCAACCTGTTTACTAGAAAATTTAGCATCTGGTTTGAGCTGTGTTCTTGAAGCTGTAAACTTCTTTGCCATTTCTACAAAACCTTATATTAAAGTGATTTTATGCTTTCTTTGCGCCATATTTGCTTCGACTTTGCTTGCGACCTTCTACGCCAGCAGTATCAAGCACGCCGCGAACTACATGATACCTAACACCTGGTAGGTCACGAACACGACCACCTCTGACAACAACGGTACTGTGCTCCTGAAGGTTATGGTCAATTCCAGGAATATATGCAGTAACTTCCTTGCCGTTTGTTAAACGCACACGAGTAATCTTTCTAAGAGCCGAGTTCGGTTTCTTAGGTGTTTGAGTTCTAACAATTAAACAAACTCCACGTTTTTGTGGACAACCTGAAATGTCCGAAACACGTTTTCCTGTTTTCTGTTTACGTCCCTTACGTACTAACTGATTTATGGTTGGCATAGCCTCTCCATGTACAAAATTTAATTTAAACCTAACGCTTCTTTAACTGCGGCATCTGCTTTAGCGTCCGCATCCTTCGCATCCTGCAATTCTTCATGAACTGGCTCATCAACAAGATGCTTGACCTTCATTGCAAGATGAGGTCTAAAACCAGTCCCCGCAGGAATCAAGTGGCCTAGAATAACATTCTCCTTAAGACCACGTAAAGTATCAATTTTACCACTCAAAGAAGCTTCCGTCAAGACTTTTGTTGTTTCTTGGAAACTTGCCGCAGAAATAAAGCTTTCTGACTGCAATGATGCCTTGGTAATACCTAGCAACAAGGTGTTCGCAGTGGCAGGTTTTGGCTTCTTACCTACCGCAGGTTCCCCTCCGAGTAGTTCAACTTTATCATTAGCTGCCTGCAACTCTTGCTTAGTGACAAGATAACCTTGGCTAAGGTCTGTCTCACCAGGGTCGGTTATGACGAGACTGTTAGCGAGTTCTTCATTAACTCGACGGAACTCGAACCTATCAACAACTTCACCAGGCAAGAAACGACTATGGCCGACAGACTCAATCTCAACCTTTCGCATCATCTGAGAAATAATAATTTCTACATGTTTGTCGTTAATCCCAACGTTCTGAGCACCATACACGTTTTGTATTTCACCAAGCAGATATCTCTGAAGCGCTTCTTCACCCTTAATTCTTAGGATGTCGTGAGGAACCAAAGGCCCCTGTGTTAGTGGCTCACCTGCTTCGATAAAATCGCCAGCATGAACATTAAGGTGTCTATCTCGAGGCACATGATGCTCTCGTTCCATACCACTATCGCTCTTAACAACGATAGTCATTTTACCTCTTCTTTTATCACTCTTAAGTTCTACAACTCCAGATATTTCCGCCATAGCTGCTGGGTCTTTAGGTTTACGGGCCTCAAAGATCTCAGTTACACGTGGCAAACCGCCCGTAATATCCTGTGTACCTCCAGAGCCACGAGGTAGCCTCGCTAGTAACTGTCCTGACTGAACCTGCTCTCCATCTGCAACTTCGATACGAGCTTTCGCCGCAAGGAAGTGTACATCTAGAATATTACCATCTTGATCTTCGATAATGACCTGAGGATGCCTATCGCCCTTGTGCTCGACAATTACAGGGTGCCCCTTAACTCCCTTGCGCTCCTCTTCAATTCTCATTGTTTCACCTTCGATTACATCATGAAGGCGAATAACACCTGCAACCTCAGCAAGAATAGAGATTCTGTGTGGATCCCATTCGAATAGAACTTGACCTTTTTTAATCTCAGCTCCACTCTCAACATGAATTATAGAACCATAAGGAACCTTAAATCTATCAAGCTCCCTGTCTTTCTGATCCTTTATAATCATTTCGCAAGTTCTTTTGAGTGAAACCCTGTGCTTGCCAATCTCTTTTGTCTCAACATCTACAACTCGCATATCAGAGAAATCTACAATACCTGCTCTTGGAGCCTTTAATGTTGACTCTGTAACAGCTAGAGAAGCGATACCTCCTGTGTGGAACGTACGCATTGTCAATTGAGTACCAGGTTCACCAATAGATTGTGCCGCTATAATACCAACGGCAGTCCCCTCTTCAACCTGCTTACTTAAGCTTAAGTCCCAACCGTAACATTTTGCACATATACCAGAAGGGCTATTACATGTGAGAGGGCTTCTTACCCTAACAGTATCTATACCAAGCTCTTCAATTCGTGCTGCAGCCTCACGGGTAATAATCTCATTTTCGCGAACAACCATCTCATCACGCAACGGATCTCTAATATTATCCCTAGCAGTACGACCTTCAATTAAAGCGCTAAGTGGAATATCAACCTTTTCACCCTTGAATATAGTTGTCTTAGTAATACCCTGCAATGTTCCGCAGTCGTTACTTCTGATAATTACGTTCTGTGCAACATCTGCAAGTTTACGAGTCAAGTAACCTGAGTCCGCTGTCTTTAACGCGGTATCAGCTAGCCCCTTACGAGCACCGTGAGTAGAACTAAAATACTCAAGAACATTCAAGCCTTCACGGAAGTTAGAAATAATTGGAGTCTCGATAATCTCACCACTAGGCTTAGCCATCAAAGCACGCATACCAGCAAGCTGTTGAATCTGATCGATACTACCTCTAGCACCAGAGTGCCTCATGACAAAAATAGGGTTCAGATACGGCTTGCCATCACGAGTGTCTTTCTCAAGACCATCCATCATTGTACTGGTAACTTCGATACGAGCGTGAGTCCAAGCATCAATAATTTGGTTATACCTCTCTTGCTCAGTTAGAACACCAGCATCGTAACTTGCGATAATTCCATCGACCTTCTTCTGGGTCCTACTGATAATCTCCTCTTTTTCAGGAGGTATTATTAGGTCAGTAACACCAAAGCTGATACCTGCTAAGGTGGCATATTTAAAACCAAGATCCTTTATTCTGTCAAGCAAGTCAATCGTCTCACCTGTACCACATATTTGGCAAGCATCGCTAATCACTTTGCCAAGTTGCTTTTGGTGCATAACCATATTATAGAAAGGCATCTTGCTTGTGAGGATATCATTAAAGATGCAACGTCCAACTGTTGTTTCAACAATTTTAACCTTCTTATCACCATTGTTGTCTCTAACAATTGTATTCTCTGGAAGCAGAACCTTAATTCTTGCATGGATGTCAATCTTGCGCAATTGATATGCAGTCATCGCCTCATATGTGTCACGGAACATCATCCCTTCGCCAAGCTTACCATCTTGAATTGTAGTAATATAGTAATTACCCAACACCATATCCTGAGATGGAGAAAGGTTAGGAGAGCCGTTTGATGGCGAGAAAATATTGTTAGTCGCCAAAATTAACGTATGAGCCTCCACCTGCGCTTCAATACTCAAAGGTAAGTGCACTGCCATTTGATCACCGTCAAAGTCTGCATTGAAACCTTTGCACACAAGTGGGTGTAGGTTAATAGCATTACCTTCAACCAATGTAGGCTCAAAAGCTTGTATGCCCATACGGTGAAGTGTCGGTGCACGGTTGAGCATGACAGGATGCTGATAAATCACCTCTTCGAGAATATCCCAAACATGCTCATCTCTGCGTTCAAGCATTCTTTTTGCGCTCTTGATAGTATCAGCCAACCCGCGTTCTTTCAACTTACGAATTATAAATGGTTGATACAGCTCAAGTGCTATTTTCTTTGGCAAACCACATTGATTTAGCTTCAACCATGGACCAACAACGATAACCGAACGGGCTGAGTAATCAACACGTTTACCGAGTAGATTCTCACGGAAACGTCCTTGCTTACCCTTAATCATATCAGTCAAACTCTTGAGCGGTCTGTTGTTACTACCCAATACAGGTCTGCGGCACCTACCATTATCAAGAAGAGAATCCACTGCCTGTTGTAGCATACGTTTTTCATTCCTGATAATTACTTCAGGAGCGTTAAGGTCGATAAGCTTTTTCAATCTGTTATTACGATTGATAATTCTTCTATAGAGGTCGTTAAGGTCACTAGTCGCAAAATTACCACTCTCAAGCATCACTAAAGGGCGTAGATCAGGTGGAATAACCGGACAAATATCAAGAATCATATTTGAAGGGTCATTTTTGCTTTCGCGGATAGCATTAACTGTTTTTAATCTTTTTGTAAGATCATTAATCTTCTGCTTGCTATTTGTTTTTCCAATAGCATCATGAAGTTCTTGAGCTAAACTATCAAGGTCTAAATTACGAATAATTTCACGAACAGCCTCAGCACCCATTCCTGCCTTGAATGAATTACCGTATTTGCTCTGTGCATCGCAATATTCGTCTTCACTAAGCAATTGAAGTTTCTTAAGAGGAGTCTCACCTGGATCAATAACGATATAGTCCTGGAAATAAACTACCTTTTCCATATCTGAAGTCTTCATGGCCAATAGCGTACTAAGTCTGCTAGGCATCGCCTTGAAGAACCATATATGTACCACCGGCGCAGCCAAAGTGATGTGACCCATTCTTTTGCGACGTACACGACTATGAGTAACCTTAACACCGCAACGGTCACATATTATGCCTTTAAATTTTGTCCCTTTATACTTACCACAAGAACATTCCCAATCCTTTTCAGGACCAAAGATTCTCTCACAGAATAATCCGTCTTTTTCTGGACGATAAGTACGATAATTGATCGTCTCAGGCTTTCTAACCTCTCCAAACGACCAGCTACGAATATCATTAGCACTCGCCAAAGAGATTTTTACTGAACCATAATCATTAATTCGATCATAAATCGATTCTACCATATCAAGATCACTCCCATTAGGGTGTATAATATCAATTACAGTGGAGATTTACCAACTCTGTTTTTTTCAAGATTAATATTGAGACCAAGCCCTCTAATCTCATTACAAAGAACATCAAATGAGATTGGAGTTCCAGCTTCAAGGCTATTGACACCTTTGACCATAGACTCATAAATCTTAGTCCTACCTTCAATATCGTCACTCTTAACAGTCAACAACTCCTGTAGAGTATATGCCGCTCCGTATCCCTCCAAGGCCCAGACTTCCATCTCACCGAATCGCTGTCCACCGGTTCTAGCTTTACCGCCCAAAGGCTGCTGAGTAATAAGACTGTATGGACCAGTTGCTCTAGCATGAATTTTGTCATCAACAAGGTGATGCAACTTAAGCATGTACATATATCCAATAGTCGCTCTTTGTTCGAAAGGTTCGCCAGTTCTGCCATCGTAGAGTTGCGTCTTCAAGGTCTCTGGTACCTTAGCAAATATTTCCTTATCATCTGGAGCCATATTCTTCGATTCTAAATATTTCGCTCTAGAAGCAACATGTTCATTAGCCTCTTTAATTACATCTTGAATGTCTTGCTCACTACAACCATCAAATACAGGAGTGAAAGCATTGAATCCCAAGACTTTGGCTGCCCAACCCAAGTGGGTTTCGAGAATCTGACCTACATTCATACGACTGGGAACGCCAAGTGGATTAAGTACTATCTCAACTGGTGTCCCATCGTCTAAAAATGGCATATCTTCCTGTGGAAGAATCTTAGCAATAATACCCTTATTACCGTGGCGCCCCGCCATTTTATCACCAACAGATAGAGTTCTCTTGGCAGCAATATATATCTTGACCATCTCAAGAACACCATTTTGAAGCTCATCACCACGTTTCATTCTATCGAGACGACGACGCATTTCATCTTGTAGTTCGTCAATCTTTGGCCAATACAAGTCAACAAATTCTTTGACTCTTGTTTTAAGCTTTGCAGGTTTAACCCAACTAAGATCAAAATTCTCAATCTGCTCTAAAACAACATCATCTATATCACTTTGACCAACCTTCTGCAACGATGTAGGGTCGACAATAGTAATATCAAGTTCACCATTAATTTCTGCAATCATTTGCCTAAACAATGCACATTGTTTCGCATACATCTTGGCCTGGAAATTTTCCATCTCAATCTTAAGCTCTGCTTTTTGTGCATCATTAAGTGCACCTCGACGCCTGAAATGACTTGTACCAATTACAACTCCTTCATGACCTGAAGGCATTGTTAGAGAATCATTTTTAACATCTTCACCGGCACGACCAAAAATTGCGTGAAGCAATTTTTCCTCAGGCGTTAATTCTGTCTTACTCTTAGGAGAAACTTTTCCAACTAGGATATCGTTTGGTCCAACCCTAGTTCCCTCACGAACAATTCCATTCTCGTCGAGATTACGCAACATCTTTTCACTAACATTAGGTATATCGCGAGTAAACTCTTCTCTACCAAGCTTAGTCTCCCTCACCTCAACGCTATAACAATCAATGTGAATACTTGAGAATGTATCTTTTTTTACAAGGTTTTCACTAATTAAAATTGCATCTTCGTAGTTATAGCCATCAAATGGAACGAACGCTACAAGGATATTTTTCCCCAGAGCAAGTCTACCATTATCAGTAGCTCCACCATCAGCAATAATCTCGCCTTGCTTGACTTCTTGACCAAGCGTAACTAACGGTCTTTGATTGAGGCATGTTCTCTCATTTAGACCCCTAAACTTCTTAAGTGGATACTCATCTCTGTTATTCACAATTATCATTTTAGAATCAACAGACGTTACAACCCCATCATTCTGGGCTTTAACTACCATGCTAGAATTCTTGGCAACTTCATCTTCCATGCCAGTCCCAACTAAAGGAGCTTCTGAAACAAGAAGTGGCACGGCTTGCCTCATCATGTTAGAACCCATCAATGCACGGTTAGCATCATCATGCTCAAGGAAAGGAATTAGAGATGCTGAAATACCAACAGTTTGCTTTGGTGAAATGTCAACATAGTCCACCTCAGAACTATCAACTTGGCTAAGCTCTCCATGTTTGCGCGCAAGTACAAGACCTGACTTTAGGTCTTTTACTCCAACCTGCAATGAACTAGGCGGGGAGAAAACAACTTCCATTTCTTGATCTGCTCGTAGATATTCAACCTCACCCGTATCTTTACCCCCTACAATCTTACGATAAGGGGTCATCAAGAAACCATATTCATCAATCGAAGCAAAGATTGCCAACGAAGAAATAAGACCAATATTTGTTCCTTCAGGCGTTTCGATAGGACAAATTCGACCATAGTGGCTAATGTGAACATCTCGAACTTCAAAGCCAGCTCTCTTTCTGTTAAGACCGCCAGGTCCAAGAGCAGAAAGTCTTCTCTCATGTGTCAATTGACTAAGGGAGTTTGTCTGGTCTACAACTTGACTAAGCTCACCTCTACCAAAGAAAAATTCAATACTACTTGAAACGCTCTTTGAATTAACAAGATCAGCAATCCTCTTAATTTGGCTAGGATCCTTCATACTCATACGTTCTTGAACGGTTCTACGTAGCTTTAACAAGCCTTTACGAATTTCATCCGCACCAAGCTCACCAATAGTTCTAATACGCCTATTTCCTAGGTGATCGATATCATCAACGCTACCCTTATTTGCGCGAAGGTCTAAGATATACTGAATCGCCGCAACAAAATCTTCTGGACGAAGCGTCATATCAGTGACTTCTTTACCTTTGAATTTTCTATTTAGCCTAAAACGGCCAACCTTACCCAAACGGTAACGATTTTCATCATAAAACTTCTCGTGAAATAACGCCTTAGCTTTCTCAACATTAGGCGGGTTACCTGGACGAAGCTTAGAATAAATCTTTAGCAATGCGTGATCGTGATGCTCTGAATCGTCTTCAGCAAGTGTATTCAAAATCAAGTTGTCAGTAACATTTACTAGAACTTCAACCGTTTCAAGGCTACTGCTTTGAATTTGACCAATACGGTCACCAATCTGCGTTCCCGCATCTACAATAATCTCACCGGTATCCGTATCAACAATAGGGCCAACAGACCACATTGTAGGGTCAAGCTTTAAAACTTTTACTTTTTTTGTATCATAAAACAGTCTTAGAACATCCTCGACATTACCATACTCCTCTGCCATTCAACGCAAGAAGATGGTTGCTGGAATTTTACTAGACTGATCAATTCGAACTATAAGTTGGTCTTTATTAGTAACAGCGATTTCAATCCAACTACCACGCTCTGGAATGATACGACCGCCATGAAGGACTCTATCGCCTTCTTTACTCTCAACCACAAAATCAATACCCGGGCTTCTGTGTAACTGGTTAACAATCACACGTTCAGCACCATTAATAATAAATGATCCTCCTCCAAGCATAACCGGCATTTCACCGAGATATATCGCTTGCTCGGAGATATCATCTCCCTTTTCATTGTTCAACCTACAGTAAACTTTCAGAGGATAGCCGTAGGTGAGACGCAACTCTTTACACTCAAGGGGAGTGTATCTTGGTTTCTCAAGTTCATAACCTAAGAATTCCAGTTGCATACTTTTATCATAACTAATTATAGGGAAAATTTCCCTAAAAAGAGCCTCAAGCCCGTACTCCGCACGGTCTTGTGGAGCGACATCTTTCTGCAAAAAAGCACTATACGCATCTCTTTGCACTTTGGTTAGATTAGGAACTGGTATTGCATCCCCTATTTTTCCAAAATTACGAACGGCACGTGAACCCATTCAGATTTCTCCACAATTATTGAGATATTTCTCTATTATAAAAATGCTACTTATACGCAGATAGGTGTTGAGGAAAATCATTTAGAAATTCCCCAACACCATACATAGTTCCTGATAATCAATTATGCAAGCTCAACAACAGCTCCAGCTGCCTCGAGTTGCTTCTTGATTTCTTCTGCCTCATCTTTTGAAGCGCCTTCTTTAACTGGCTTTGGTGCTTCATCAACAATTGCTTTTGCTTCTTTTAGACCAAGACCTGTTATCGCACGAACTTCCTTGATAACACCAATCTTGCTATCGCCAACTGATTTGAGAATTACATCAAAACTGCTCTTCTCTTCAGCTGCATCAGCACCAGCTGCTGCTGGACCTGCAACCATAACTGCGCCACCAGCTGCTGGCTCAATACCGTATTCTTCTTTTAAACAATCGCCAAGCTCTTTAGCTTGCATAAGTGTTAAAGCGACAATCTTATCTGCGATTTCCTTAATTTCTGGACTCCAGCTTTTAGCTTCTTCTGACATCCTAATAACTCCTGTTTTATTATCCAGCTCTGCAACAGCCAAGGCTACGCCGCCTTGTTTAACTCATAAGTGAGGCAATCACAGTAGCAATTTCTAATCTCTTTAAAAAATACTACGCCGCTTCTTCTGCGTTTTCTACAATTGTCTTTACGCAACCTGCGATATAGCTTGCAGGTGCAACGATTGAGCCAGCAACATTTGAACCTGGACTTTGAGCAATTTGAACAATTTGACCTTGAAGTTCGATTCTGCTTGGCATCTTTGATAACGCCACAACACCCTCGTGATCAAGTACCTCACCATCAACATAGGCGCCTTTGAGTTCAATAGCTTTAATTTTCTTAGACCAATCAACCACTTCTTTGGCAACATCTACAACACTATCGCCACCAAAAGCAACTGTACATGGACCAGCTGAGAAAAGTTCTGCTGCATTATCCAATCCCATCTCCTTGAGAGCGAGTCTCATCAGAGAATTCTTAACAACATTTATAGCGACGCCCTTTTCAGTAAGCCCGCCACGCATACTATTATTATCATTACCGCTTACACCTTCAGTTGAGAGAACTACAAACTCATTAGTTCCTTCATATTTTTTCTCAAGCTGTTTCTTAAGTAAGCCTTTAACAAATCTACTCATTTAATTACCTGCTTTCTAGCCTAGCTAACTCAGACTTCAATGAGTACACTAGGACTCATAGTTGCACTGATAGCAGTTTTCTTAATAAATATTCCTTTCACCGAAGATGGTTTGAGTTTTGTAATTGTATTGATGAAAAACTCAATGTTCTCTTTCAATTTATCTTCATCAAAACTCACTTTGCCAACGATAGCATGAATATTTCCGCCAGCATCATTCCTAAACTCAACCTTACCCGCCGCAAATTCTGCAACAGCTTTGGCAACATCAGGGGTAACTGTACCATTCTTGGGAGATGGCATCTTACCTTGAGGACCAAGAACACGCCCCAATTTACCAGCCTTACCCATAACTTTAGGTGAAGCAATAGCGACATCAAAATCCAACCATCCGCCAGCCACCTTAGCTATTAACTCATCACAACCGGCCTCTATTGCGCCAGCTTCCTTCGCTGCTGCCGCCTGATCATCATCACAGAATGCAATTACCCTCTTGCTTTTGCCGATACCGTTTGGCAGACTGATTGCACCTCTAACGAGTTGATCAGCATGTCGTGGGTCAATTCCGAGCCACATAACGATTTCTACACTCTGGTCGAATTTTACATTTGCAAAACTCTTGAGCTTCTTTACAGCATCTGCAAGCGGTAATGCCTCTTGTGGTTGCGATTTAGCAGCAACATTGTACCTTTTACTTCTTCTTGGCATTATTAACCTCGCGTTAAAAAAAATACGCTCCCACTTATTAGCCGTGGTAAGCATTATATTAAAGGACCTTAGCCCTCAACCTCAATACCCATACTTCTAGCAGTACCAGCAATAATACGACTTGCAGCCTCTGCATCAAATGCATTTAGGTCCGCTTTCTTAGTTTCAGCAATCTTAAGCAGTTGAGCTTTAGTGACCTTACCAACCTTATTGGTGTTAGGCTCGCCACTGCCCTTTGCAAGACCCGCCTCTTGCAACAGTAAGACTGCCGCTGGAGGACTCTTTACGATAAAGTCAAAACTCTTGTCGTTATAAACACTAATTACAACCGGAACAGTCATTCCATTGAGTTCACGAGTTTGATCGTTGAACTGTTGTACGAACTGACCTATGTTAACTCCATGCTGTCCAAGAGCAGGACCAATCGGCGGAGCTGGAGTTGCTTTTCCACCAGGCGCCTGCAATTTAATTTGAGAAACAACCTCTTTGGCCATTTTATCCTCTTTTTCATTATCTCTAAACACAAAAAACCCGTGTAGGCACAAACCTCCTACACAGTTAAACAAACTGATAAACTAATCTCAGTGCGTAATAGCGTAACTAAACTTTATCTATCTGCCAATATTCAATATCAAGAGGCGTACTTCTTCCAAAAATGCTAACAATTACTCTTACAACACCACGTTCAGCATCAATAGAATCTACGGTACCCTCGAAATTCTCAAAAGCTCCTTCACGAATTTTGACAACATCGCCCTTTTCAAACTCGACCTTAATCGCAGGGGCTTCTTCTGTCTTATCTTCAATATCGATAAGCATTTTTGCAACATCAGTATCTCGCATCGGAATAGGCTTGCCGTCTGTTCCAATGAAATCACCAACATCCATAGTCTCTTTAATCATAAACCAAACTCTCTCTGGAATCCTACCATCCTCGAGAGGTTCAACTTCCATAAACACATAACCTGGGTAGAGCTTACGTTTGACAACGCGTTTTCTACCACCCTTCACGCTTTTAACCTTTTCAACAGGCACAGCAATCCGGCCAACCTGATCCTGGAGCGACTCCATCTGTACTTTTCTCTGGAGAGACTCACATACTCGGTTCTCTTTATTAGACGCTACTCTTAGAACATACCACTGCATTGTAAATTCCTTGCGATGTTGTACTTGCCAAGATTATGAATACAATCCAATGCTGTTAAATAATGCATGGAATGCCAAATCGATAGAGCCAAGAAATGCTGCCATAAAAATTACAACAACAACCACGATTATAGTTGAAGCAATAATTTCAGCCTTACTGCTCCAGCTAACCTTCTTTAGCTCTCCCTCGGAGAGAATTAGAAAATCGGCTACTGCAGGTCTGTTCTGCAACCAATACAGAAACCACGTAACTGCACAGATAATGGCTATCGGTACCCCCATGTACACCCACTCATTACTAGTTGACTCTAGCTTCTTATATAAAACATGAGTACCAATGGCCGCAATCGTCCAAACGATAATACTTGACCACAGCCTAGTGTAGTAACCCTGCCCTTTTTTGTAAAAGTATAACTGCATCGCGTACCTCTGCAATTGTATGATATTAACGTACCCTGACTTTAATCAGGCCAGGAGGGACTTGAACCCCCAACCTGCGGTTTTGGAAACCGCTGCTCTGCCAATTAAGCTACTGGCCTCTACAGCCGAAGCCGAGTTACTTACGGCGAATCTTATGTGTTGTATGTTTACGTTCTTTCTTACAGAACTTTTTGAGCTCAAGTTTAGGTGTGCCACCTACAACATTAACTTTTGTACGGTAGTTGCGTTCACCACACTCCTTGCACTCAAGCCAAACATATTCTCTTTTACCAGACTTAGCCATATTGTCCTCTTATCACATCCCTATAAAAACGGGAAAAATAGTTAGTGACTAATCAAGTTGATTAGTCACTAACCATAGATTGCTAATAATTATTCAATGATCTCTGTAACAACACCTGCACCAACAGTTCTACCACCCTCACGGATAGCAAAACGAAGGCCGATTTCCATAGCAATCGCAGAAATAATCTCAACGCTCATTGCAATGTTATCACCAGGCATACACATCTCAACAGGCTTACCTTCACGGCTAGTAATCTCATTAACCGCACCAGTTACATCAGTTGTACGGAAATAGAACTGAGGTCTGTAACCTGAGAAGAATGGAGAGTGGCGACCACCCTCTTCTTTAGTTAGAACGTAAACTTCACATTTGAATTTGGTGTGTGGTGTAATTGTTCCAGGCGCGGCAAGAACTTGACCACGAATAAGATCTTTCTTATCGATACCACGAAGAAGCAGACCAACATTGTCACCAGCTTGACCTTCTTCAAGAAGCTTGTTGAACATTTCAACACCTGTACATGTTGTTTTGCGAGTCTCACCAAGACCAACAATCTCGATTTCCTCACCAACTTTGATGACGCCACGCTCAACACGACCAGTACCAACTGTACCACGACCTTTAATTGAGAACACGTCTTCAACTGGCATCAAGAAATTCTGATCAACTGCACGCTCTGGAACTGGAATGTACTCATCAACGGCTGCCATTAGATCATCAATGCATTTACATGCTTCATCATCTTGACCTTCGCTACTAAGAGCTGCAAGAGCAGATCCCTGAATAACTGGAATGTCATCTCCTGGGAAATCATACTTGCTAAGAAGCTCACGAATTTCCATCTCAACTAGCTCAACTAGCTCAGGGTCGTCAACTTGGTCAACTTTGTTCATAAATACAACAATCTTCGGAACGTTTACCTGACGAGCAAGCAGGATGTGCTCACGTGTTTGAGGCATAGGGCCGTCAGAGGCTGCAACGACAAGAATCGCACCATCCATCTGAGCAGCACCAGTAATCATGTTCTTCACATAGTCTGCGTGACCTGGACAGTCAACATGAGCGTAGTGACGAGAATCTGTTTCATACTCGACGTGCGCAGTGTTGATTGTAATACCACGCTCTTTCTCTTCAGGAGCGTTATCGATCTCATCAAACTTTTTAGCGTTCGTTCCTTGCTTAACAGCCATACGCATTGTAATAGCTGCCGTCAGGGTTGTTTTACCGTGGTCAATGTGACCGATTGTACCGATGTTTACGTGCGGTTTGGTACGTTCAAATACAGCCTTAGCCATTTTGATTAACCTCCAATTATGCTTTTTGGGTTAATTTCCATTAATTTATACATTAAACTACCCATACTACTTGTGGGCATAACAATTCTAATTGTAATGCTGCTGATGGGATTCGAACCCATGACCCCATCCTTACCAAGGATGTACTCTACCATCTGAGCTACAGCAGCAAGCTATAAGTACCGCCAAATAAAACACTTAGCATTAGTAGCAAAGCCCAAGCTCAGCTTCCCTCAAGCCTAAATAGGCAGGGGTACCCCTCAGCCGTCATCCATTCAAAGGGGAAAGTATAAAGAAATCTATAGAAAAGGCAACTACAAAAAACTTTTTTTATGTCAATATTCACTTTATCTTCTCTTTACTCATAAGTTTGAGTAGATACCATGTAAAGAGAAGCATGTTTATAGTTGAAGTCGTAAAACAATTCCACTGTAAACTTTGAACAAATATGTTTAGAAATGCCGTTATACTATGTGAAGGCAAACTCACATCACTACATAAAATATAAAAAGGCAATACCTTGAAAAACCACATATATCTAGGCATCTCAATACTTTCCATATCGCTCCTGCTAACTGGCTGCTATGAGACACAATTACCGCCGCAAATAGTTGATAACAAGCCATCTACAATCTATCATCCCGATGCAATGAAGCCTCAAAGGTGCAACGACTATAGCAAGAGAGTTAAATACAACAATACGCTCTACGATAAAACGATCATAATAGATCCAGGTCACGGAGGCAAAGACCCCGGCGCCTTAGCAAAGATTGGAGGCCAAGATGAGAAGGTTTTAGTCCTAGACATAGCTAAGAGATTAAGAACAAAGCTCAAAGAAAAAGGGGCTCGGGTAATCATGTCAAGAAACAGCGACCGATTTGTCAAACTCGATGACAGAGCTAGGCTGGCAGATAGGTATAACGCAGATTTGTTGGTGTCAATACATATAGACTCACATAAAAACCCACAAGTCAAAGGTGCAACATGTTATATTGCTAGAAAATCTCTTCGAAAGAGCAGAGAAGTTGCAGAGTCTATAGACTGCTGCTTAAATTCTAATTTAATAAATTGCAAAGGTGTCAGAAGAGCTGACTTTAGAGTGCTCATTGGGCATTCAAAACCTGCAGTCCTAGTTGAATGTGGCTACATCACAAACATTGTGGACGATATGAATCTCAATAACAGTACTTATCGTGATAAGATAGCAGAATCGATAGCTACGGCAATTGCAAAATCATTATAGCTCGCGACACATGCACACATTATCTTAGCAGAATCGCAAATCGATAAAACGATGAAGAACGCAACGGATATACCGCCGCGTCCTTCATCTAGAGGAGGAAGAGAAAACTTAAACTACCCTACGCTGTAGGATTGCTTATGTTTGTATAATATTGTCTTTTTAAAATAGTTCAAACTAAAATCTGAAGCTTTTTACAAAATGATTAACATAAACGCCTACAAACAAAAGACATATGCGACTCTAAATATTCTGATAATGTTAGTCTAATAGTTGACCGCAAGGTGAAAAAGCTAATTATCGCAAAGTAGCCAGCAGTTAAGGCGATGTGGCACATTTTTTTCACACTAGCTAGAAAATTGACTATTACACGACTAATTGCAAACAAATTTTAATCATATAATAATGTTAATTATTTATGCGCACAAAAAACCGGATCGGCATAAGAAATAGTACCCAACCCGGTTAATATTGTCTATGTGCAGAGAGCTTGACTTAGCGTTGTTGTGAGTTCATACGCGCAGCTTTGCGGCGAGTACGACGATTTTTCTCTGAAGGCTTCTCGTAATAGCTATTACGTTTCATATCGCGAATTAAACCTTCTTTTTCGCACATTTTTTTAAAACGCTTCACCATTTGTTGAACTGACTCGCCTACTCTTGACTTTACCTTAATCATCTAAATCAAACCCTTTCAATACATTATCTCAAATAATTCTCTGCGAACAGGATGCCCAAAATACCCTTTTTCTAAAGAAATTCAAGCTTTTTCTTAATATAGCTGGCAAATAAGTCGCATTTTCGTCTGTATTTTAATCTGCTTATGTAAAATTAGCACAAAAATGCCCTAATGCTGCAATAATCTTTGAACATCAATCACACAGTACGTCGCCACTGCTAGAAACTGAAGGCATCGCTGTATAAAAGAGGATAATTACGTCAACAAAAAGAAAATATGATTTTTTTTCTGGACTATCACTCGACTTTTGACAAAATGTAGGGCTGTAATCGAAACTAAATAATTCACATTTGATTTTGGAAGGATCTTGAAAATGGCAGTAACAATCAACAAAGATACCTGTACAGGTTGTGGAGCATGCATAGACTGCTGTCCAGTAGAAGCTTTAACAATGGTTAGCGACAAGGCTACCGTCGATGCAGATACATGTGTCGACTGCGGTGCTTGTATTGATGAGTGTCCAGTAGAGGCAATCAGCCTGTAATTAAAGCTACTTTGCTACAAAACTAAGCGGTTCGATTCGATCCGCTTTTTTTTATGCGCAAAAAAATAAGCACTTGCACCGTAATGCAATTGCTTGTTTTTTTTACTATCTAAAGCTCCCTAGAGTTGCCAACCCATCGGATAATCAATATTTATAGGATCAATATCACACTTTTGGCACAATGAATCGAGAAGTTTATTTACCCGCTTGACCTGAGAATCAGTCGCAGGAGAATCATATTTATTTGCTATGACCTTGATTCTGATGGTCTTTCTAGAACCATACCATTCATTATCTGGTAGTGCTGGATACTGTTTTTTCCACTTAGTTGTAGACTCAATGAGCCCATCTTCCCCACCCTTGCCATTGCAGACAACGAAATGGTAGTTGAGTTCATCACTACTAGCCAGATTCGAGACAAGTGCAAGCGAATCAATATTACCAGCTTGAGTATTGCTAAAAGAAACCTCAATTCTGGACCAATTATCTTTGTTAAATGTTGCTTGAGTGACTAGGTTAGCGTCAATCCCTTCAAGTTTGGTATAACTAGCCAAACTAAAGGCACCACCATCGGGAACTTTCGACTCCAATGACATCAAAACCAAGGCTCCAAGCGTCATTGACGATATCAGGCAAACCCACACAGTAATTGTTCTTGACTTATTTATCACAAAGATACCTTAAAAAGCTTCCCGTTTACGCTATACAATATTTTGCCGTGAATATACCATATCCTTCGTCTATTAAAAGCGTAAAACCTTAATATTTCCTATGAAAACGCATAAAAAACAAATATATCAATATATTCAACACCCCGCCACTACACAGTAGCATCGCGTAACACCACCTATATTGTACAGTATCCTCGGTAGATTTTTTTCACTATATTAATAATTGAGTATTAATCTCTATAAGATATGCAATTAAGAATGAAGTTAATCGCCGATAATGACCCTGAAAAATATGCCGTAAAGCAACTTTCATTGCATTTACATCAATCCAGAAAAATGTAATAAAAAAAATAAAACTCAAAATAATGCGATTTATCGGACACTCTTTATAAGTTTCTTCTCTAGCATAGATTGATGAGAGCCATAAAGTCTGTTATAATCTGGCTGTTTAATCTAGGAGCCTTGAATGAACGACAAACACATTAGAGCAGTCTTTCCGGGAACGTTTGATCCAATAACAAATGGACACATAGATGTTGCTAAACGCGGACTAAAGATGTTCGATGAATTAATAATAGCAGTCGGTGCAAACTCTGTAAAGAACGACCTCTTCACTGCTGACGAGCGCGTCAAAATGATTAAAAATATCTTCAAAGAAACTCCAGGTATTATCGTAGAGAGCTATGATGGGCTTACCGTTGAATACGCCAGAAGCGTCAAGGCCGACGTTATGCTTAGAGGTCTTCGAAATCTTACTGATGTTCAGTATGAGTTTCAGTTGGCAATGACAAACCGTGCCGTTGCTGGAATTGAGACGGTTTTTGTAATGACAAGCGAAGAATTTGGATTTGTAAGCTCTACCTTAATTAGAGAGGTAGCAACTCTAGGCGGCGATGTCTCAAATCTAATACCAGCAGCTGTATTTCAAGAACTTCAAGACAAACTCAAAAACAACGAAAAGACAGTATAACCAAGATGTATACAGCAATAATAAAAACTTCGTTCAAAGCTTCGCATGCCGTTAAATTGCCCGATGGGACAATCGAAGAGCCTCACTGGCACAACTGGAAACTAACATCCTCGTTTAGTAAATATAGCCTTGATGAGTTTGGCTTTGTAATAGAGTTTGGATATTGTCAGGATATAATTAATTCTGCGATAGATATTTTAGCCTATAAAGATCTAAACAAGCTAGAGATATTCACAAAAAACCACCCTACAACAGAACTGATTGCCAAATTCATATTTGAACAGATCACAATGAGGCTGCCTGCAACAGAAGTTAAATTGGATTACGTAGAACTAACTGAGCAGGCCAACTGTCTTGTCAGGTATTCTATGAACGAGTAAGCAATCTTAAGGATGAAACATCTTTAACTTACTGTTAAAATTCACCTCTAGTACATTTTTTTCTTAGCCGATAGAGTTAATGGTTTTATAATAGTAGCAAGATCAAAATCTAACAGAGGCTCAATATGAATTGTCAAAATTGCAACAAAAATACTGCAACAATACACTTAACCGAAATAACCAACGGGAAACGCCAAGAGAGGCATTTATGCGAGTCATGTGCGCAGAATGATGGCATCGCCGTAAATGCGCAAATCCCTCTCAATGATTTGCTCAATAATCTACTCGCTGCTCAACCAAAAGATCAAAATGTCTTTGATTCCGAGAGCACGCCTTGCCCAAAATGTAATATTACTACCGATAAGATTAACAAGCAAGCATTGTTAGGCTGCCCAGAAGATTATGATATTTTCAGTGAATCATTAAATAAAATCATTGATAAATACCAGGACGGTGGTAAAGTTCACTGCGGTAAAGTACCACAAAATCAATATGATAAAACAACGCAGGATCTTGAGCTGGCAAATCTCAAACAAGCCCTTGAAGAGGCTATTACACAGGAGAGATATGAGGATGCCGCCCATCTGCGAGATAAAATTAGCCAAATTCAATGAACATAGATAACATAGGGACAAAAGTTAGCAAATGGTTTCAAGACTCTGGAGAGAGTCCACAAGTCATTATCTCGTCAAGAATTCGTTTAGCCAGAAACATATCAAATCACCGCTTTACGGCCCACTGCGATCACCAAGAAAAAAATGCCATAATATCAGAGTTAAAAATGGCAATTCTTCAGACAAGCATAGGGCCCCTTGCCCAATACATTGATATCGCCACTGCAAGTCAACTACAGAAGGAACTGTTGATTGAGCGACACTTAATAAGCAAACACCTCTGCAGGAACAGAGGACCAAGGGGGGCAATAATCAGCGAGGATGAAGCCTTCACTGCCATGCTAAATGAAGAAGATCACCTGAGAATGCAGGTTATTCTTCCAGGACTAAGGCTTGATCAGTGCTGGGATGTTGTAAACCGCATTGACACGGAAATAGAGAATCAAGTCAGATTTGCATTTGACCAGCGACTTGGATACCTCACTGCTTGTCCTACGAATGTTGGGACCGGAATCAGAGTCTCACTAATGTTACATCTCCCCGCTCTTAAGATGACAAAACAAATTGAAAAATTGTTAAATGCCACTAAAGAGATGAAGCTTGCTGTTAGAGGTCTCTTTGGAGAAGGCACTGATGCACTCGGCGACTTCTTTCAGATATCGAATCAAATCACACTTGGTATAAAAGAAGAAGATATTATCGCGAAACTAACCCAAAAGCTTATACCTAAAATCGTAGAATATGAATTGGTTGCTCGAGAACACCTCTTACGTCATGAGAATAGCCTCTTGGAGGACAAAATCTATCGGGCCAGAGGAATTCTAGAAAATGCATATCTAATAAATTCCAAAGAAGCTCTATTCTTACTTAGCAATCTTAGACTTGGGATTAATCTTGGTAAGATTAAAGATATTGACATAGCAACCATAAATGAACTATTCATGTTGACCCAGCCTGCGCACCTCCAAAAGAATGCCGGAGGTAGCCTTACTCCAAACGAACGTGATGAACTTAGAGCGAAAATTATCCGCAACAAACTAAGTACACACAAAATATAGAATCTTAGCTCTCTTATAAGATACAATTTGAGTGGCATAACCAGGGTCATTGAACAGTTACTACACACTCTAAATGTATTATTTTCATACACCTAACTACACAATCGTAAAACAACCACATTGCGACCGGTTCATTTTAAGCATTATCGCAATTGAGGCAGCGGCTTTTTCTAATTTGCTCAATTGGTACAAAATTTGCAATCTAATGTTGCTACTCTATAAGAAATAAAGGGTTCCTAAACTACTTAACTGTGAGTATAACAACAATAATGCCAAACGAAGACGAAAAGCCAACTGAAGAAATCAAAAAAACTTCGAATGAAGTTTTTAGTGGAGAATTCAAGGAAGAAATCTCTGCCGAAGACATCTTTGCCGACAAAGGAAGTCTGCTAGAAAATCTTGGAATAAATGATAGAAAGTCCCAAAGTAGCCGAAATTCAGCGAGCCAATCGAGCGGTCCCCCTGTACCAGAGACTCTAGCGAGTGCTAAATCTTTAAACAAGATGGTCTTGATTATGATTGCTAATGCAGTAGTTTTATCTATCGTTGCGGCCGTTTTAGTACATGCAATAATGCAACGTCAAAAAACAACAGTAGTCACATCAACCCCAGACACAAAACAAGACACTCAGGCACTAGATACAAAAGAACTAAAAATAAACGAAGAAAAACTCAAGGAGTATAAAGAAGGCGTTTCCTATGCACTTGCACAGAGCCTCTTTAATCAAGGAAAGTATCAGGAAGCACTAAATGTATTTTTGAAACTCAACAGTAAGATAACCCAACACGATCTTTCTAATGAAGTACTCAAGGACTACATTGACTTCAATATAGCTCTATGCTTAGAACAGCTTGGAAAAAGTGAGAAGCTTGGAAATATCTTTACGAAACTGCTCACAAGCAAATCTCCTGCAATAGAATTGTTAACAAACTACCATCTCATCTTCATTGAGATGGCTAACCACAATTATCTAGAGGCAAGAAAAAGGGCGTATAGATCATTAGCTCTTTTATCACCGTACAAGTCGTATTTCTCAGAGGATATGGAACAAAATATCTACTTCGTTATAGCTGAGTCTCTTACGAACCATGTTTTAGAAATGTCAGACCCGCACTATGAATTACCGGGAAGGTTATGGACAAAGAACATGCGTATTGAGAGTGTCCCTGTTATGGAGCAAGAAAAGCTATCGAAGTTTCTTTTGATTGGAAAAGATAGCTTAAATAAAGCATTATTTGGCCCCAACATTAAATCGAAGACAATGCCTGATGGCAAAGTAATCTTTGATATAACCTCCAATAACGCTCCTCTTAATGAGTCTCTTGGTATCATAGCTAATAGCGCTAATATTAATCTAGACTGGGGAAATTGTTCACAAGATGTCAGAGTAGAGCCTGTCACAATGATATATGACGGGATTAGAGATTTTTATGCTTGCGAGATTTTCTGTGGGTACAATGGCTTAATACCTATATTCTCAGAAAACAACATATCAATATACAATCCAAGCCTCTACACCGACCTAAGCTTTCACAAGAATATATTAATTACTCAAGCAATCTCTGTGTGGAGAAGATATTTGGTTCGATACCGCGAGCACAAGAGAATGGCAAATGTCCACTTTGCAATGGCAAAACTATATGAACTATCTGGCAATCTACCAACTGCCCTTGCAGAATATAAGCTCATATTCAATCGTTTTCCTCACCACGATACAGCGTCATACGCAATATATGAATCTAGTAAAATAAAAGCGAAATTAGGCGATTTTGCTGGTGTTAAGAACGATCTAAATGAGTTAATCACGCTGCACCCAGATTCTAAGATCTTAGATTTAGCCACTCTAAGCTTAGCGCAAACAAGTTATATATCTGAAAATTACAACGAAGCTGCGATGCTCTTTAGCAAAGCATTCAGTTTCGACACAAACAGAGAGACTAAATCAAAGGCAGCAATCGGTGCAGGCAAATCATTCTTCAAGTTAAAGTCATACGAACAGGCCAAGAATTGCATCAACAGAGGTATTGCACTATACGAAAAGCAGGACAAGACCGATATCTGCGAAGCCTATGAAATACTTGGAAAATCGTATGAAAACACAAATGATCTCGAAAATGCTGCCAAGAGTTTTGCAAAAGCAATGGCTCAAAGAGGTATCTCATATAGGCGAAAAGCAAAGATAGCCATTGAGAAAGCACTCGTTGAATTAAAGCGGAACGAAGAGGCTAGAGCAATTCAAACATTGGAAACAATAAACACAGAACAGCTCAGCCAAGAGACTACAACTCAACTCTTAATAACAAAATCAAGAGCGTATAGACAAATTGGGCTCTATGAAACAGCCATAACTATACTGCGAAATAAAATAGAATATATGCCTAAAAAAGAACTCAGGGCAAAACTAGCAATCGAACTTGCAACAAGTTATCACGAGAACAATCAGAATGAATTCGCACGTAGAGAGTTGGTAAGGGCCATAAGACTGCTACCAATCGGCAAAGAAATGTGCCTTGCAAACATAACTCTTGCGCAAGTTTCAATGGAACTTGGCAACTACGATGATGCAATAGATGCATGCCAAAGGGTTTTGAGTATCAAAGAAAACCAAGACTATGTTGATCAAGCCAATAGCATAATAGCAAAAGCTTATAACAAAAAAGGACTCTATAAAGAAGCAGCAGACACGTTAAAGGGAATTGTCACAAAGAAATGATTCTTTAATAAGGATTAGACTTAGGACTAAAACAATATGCTCAGATTATATATATTTATATTAATGGTGATTTTCACTAACTCTGCAGTCTTTGCGACAGAGGACGCTAAAACCACTGCAGACCCCAATGACAACTTCACTACTCTTAAGTTTAGAATGAAGAAATCTCTAATATCTCAGCCACAAAAAGAAGAGACTGTTAATGCCAAAGACCCTGAAATGGACAGTCTACTCTCAGCATTAAATGGCCTTAGACTACCTAGTGACCCTGAATGGATTGAGTCTGTTAAAAGAAATCAGCTTCCAGAAGAGACCGCTGAGCCAGCCACTGACACAACTGAGAAATCCGTGGTTGAGACAGACCCAAAGACCTCCAAAGATCCTACAGAAAACATCAAAGAGCTAGACAATCCGAACGCTTCTCTAAACGAGGAGGCAGCCAGAGACATCTCACAAAAATACGCAGAAACTATGGCGTATAGCGAATACATGAGAGAAGATTACGAAAGCTCTGCTAAATATTATTCAATTATCCTCAATAAACTTGATAGCAAATCAATAAACTACAATACTCAGCGCAGCTGGGATCTTCTTCAGCTTGGAAATTGCTATAAACACTTTGACTCATCAAAGGCAAGCGAGAGATTCTCTCAGCTTATCAATGAATATCCAAACTCTAGATGGAGTAACCTAGCAAGGATTGAGCTCAAACTAATAAGAACATTAAAAGACAATGATATAGACAATACATTAAATTCAGTATCTAAATTACTCTCTGATATCTCTACGACGAATGCAAAACAATAAAACATGTCATACAAGAATATTAAAAATAGAATATTAATCTTAGACAAACAGAACGCTTCACTGCGTGCTCTGCTTGAAACTTCAGCAAAGATTGGCATTAATGCCAAGGTTGCCATGTCGCTCTCTGCTGCAACATATGAAATAAAGAAGTCCTACTGGGATATGATCTTTATT
>WGDE01000175.1 GCA_015493385.1 Phycisphaerae bacterium | reverse complement strand
TGCCGAGAACTGCGCACTAGCATATATGAAGCAAATACTGAAAAGGTAAACACAAATACAAAACTAGAAGTGATAAGCCAAAGCATAGAGTCGCTCGAGAAACAACAGCCTGCGATAAAAAATGAGATTGACGCCATTGAATCTCAGATAAAAGAATCTGTTGAACGTGAGTACGAATCAAAACAGAAACTTCAAGAGCTTGAAACTGTAAACACACAAAGAAGCGACCGCATTGAAGAACTTGAGATGCAAACGCAAGAGAAGAAGGCTTTCCAAGAAGAGCTATCATCTCAACTCACAGACCTTCGTATTGAGATTGGTCAGGCTACAGTTAAGAGAAATGCCCTTAGAAATGAAATCTCTAGCATTAACTCTCAGCTTCAACGCGGGCGAATAAGCATAGAATCAGCAAGGTCTGATATGTTAGGCTCTGACGAACAGGTATCTCAGACAAACAGAAACATTCTAAACACTCAAGCCGATGTGTCTGAGCTATACGTCGAAAAAGAAAAGGCTCAGATCGCCGCATCAGAGCTTAAAAAGGACGCCGCCGAACTTATCGCGGCTCTAAGCGCAGCAGATGCAACTCTTAGACTAAAACGGAGTGAGCAGACTGAGATAGAAAAACAAATTCACGAAGTAGACTTAGCTTCTAATGAGCTCAAAATAAAGACACAAGATTTAATCCAGAGAGTTGAAGAGCAACTTGGGCTCAACATTGAAGATGCTTACGCTAACTATGAAGAAGAAGATATGGACTGGGATATTGTCCGTAAAGAGATAAATGAGCTCAGAGCTAAAATTAGCAGACTTGGAAATGTAAATGTTGATGCGATTGATGAGCTTGACGAACTTGAAAAACGTGAAGAGTTTCTCTCAGAACAAATTAAAGATCTTGAATCTAGTAAGGGGCAACTTGAGAAACTTATTGAAAAGATTAACATTGAAAGCCGCGAGAAATTCCGTGAAACATTCGAAGAGGTTCGCGCAAACTTCCGTGAGATGTTCCGCAAACTCTTCGGTGGCGGTAAAGCCGATGTTACGCTAGAAGAAGAAGGAGGCGATATCCTAGACTGCGGCATTGAGATTATTGCCCAGCCACCTGGAAAAGGAGCGAAGAGCATTACCCTACTCAGCGGTGGCGAAAAGACTATGGCAGCTATCGCTCTACAATTCTCAATATTCAAGAGCAAACCATCTCCATTCTGCTTCCTTGATGAAGTTGATGCCGCTCTTGATGAGGCAAACAATGAGAGATTTAACTTGGTCGTCAAAGAGTTTGAGGCAACAACACAATTTATTGTCGTCACCCACGCAAAACGAACGATGAGTATCGCAGAGACTCTATTTGGCGTAACAATGCAGCAACAGGGTGTAAGCAAGAAGATAAGTGTACAATTCGCAAGCGATCAAGATTCGCCAGCGGCTGTAGCGTAGGACTAGAGGGTAAAACTAAACACACAACATCTATTGAGATTGAAATAATGGCAAAAAAAATAGAACACTTCCGACTTAACAATGGAATGACAATACTAGCAGAACCAATGAATGTTGCATCTGTGGCGTTTGGTATTATGCTTCCATGCGGAACGGCAAGAATAGAAAACGGTAGCGCCGGTGCTGGCAATATAATTACAGATTGGCTTATGCGCGGCGCTGGAGAGCTTACTAGTAGAGAGTTAATGAACAAGCTCGATTCACTAGGATTGCACAGAGGCTCTTCTGTTGGAACGTACAAGATGACATTCTCAAGCTCAATGGAAGCTAGTTGTCTCACAAGTGCAATGAAGCTATATGCTGACATAATACAAAATCCAGCACTCGACTCCGGTCAGTTTGAACTTTCAAAACAGCTTGCCCTGCACGAGCTTGCTGGGTTGGACGATAACCCAAACCAAAAGGTTATGCTAAAATTGCGTGAGCTATTCTACGCACCACCTCTTGGAAGACCTGCGATTGGTCATGAACAAGAGCTTAATAGTCTTACGGCAGAGAAAACAAAAGAGATTATCAAAAAGAATTTCAATCTCAGCGATGCAATGATAACTATTGCGGGCAAATATGATTTTGAGAAAATCTGCGATACAATCTCTTGCTTATTTGACAAACCTCAGGACGATTTTGAATGCAATATTAAAAAAGGCGACCGCAAACTTGGCTACACACACTTTGACCACGACGGTTCGCAGGTTCATATTGGGCTGATGGTTGAAGTGCCGCCAGCCAAAGACAAAGACTACTACAACATTATGACTGCTGTCTCAATTTTGTCCGGCGGAATGAGCTCAAGACTATTCACTGAAGTCCGAGAAAAACGCGGCCTCTGCTATGCCATAGGCGCAAACTACAACAGCCTGAAAGATAGAGCAGGAATCTCATGCTACGCCGGAACAACGCCTGACAAAGCACAGGAAACACTAGAGGTAACCTTAGCAGAGTTTAAGAAGTTATCAGATGGCGTCTCTCAAGACGAACTCGATAGGGCAAAGATTGGCCTAAAGAGTAGCTTAATCATGAAAAGCGAATCTAGTATGAGCCGAGCCGCATCTCTAGGAGGCGACTTCACACTTCTTGGAAAGGTTCGAAGTCTAAACGAGATTAAAGAAAAAATAGACGCAGTTACTCTAGACTCCGTTCTTGAAGCCTTACAGAGATGCAACTTCAAAGATTGTTGCATCGTATCTATCGGGCCAAAAGAAGTTAATGCCACTAGCATTTTATAAGTAGGAATTAGTATGAATTTTAAGTACACAAAACTTGAGAATGGTCTTAATAT
>WGDE01000174.1 GCA_015493385.1 Phycisphaerae bacterium | reverse complement strand
TCCTATATGCGATCTTCATCCAATCGCTAATGGTGATGGAGATGTTGATGAAGATGATCTTTTAGTATTTTATGATAATTGGCTCTGGCAGGCAGGTTGGAGAAGCCAAGATTATGTAGCTCAATCTCAGTTTGCGCAGTCAACTCAGCCTGCGCAATTAGCCGCATCAAGCAAGAATGCTTCATCAGAATCTACGCTTGAATCGGCTGATAAGATAGATGTCCTTGATAAGGCGCTTGATATTTATACATCGCTAAAATTGCTTGATAATATTTGGAAAGAAGATCCTACATTCCAAGGTGCAATAGAACCTGATAAATGGTTTAAGTTCAGAGATAGCGTAGAAGATAGTCTCAAGGCTATTGACGATCAGATTGATAAAGAAAAAAAGTAATAGCTAACTTTGGAAAGCAAGAGTAATACAGAGCCCCCCGAGCTTAGGCAAAGGGGGCTCTTTTGATTTCAGCGTAGCGTCTACACAAAATACTCAGCCTTAAAGAAGGTGGTGGTATTTGAATTTAGAAACACAAAATAAGCGGTTCTAATCCACTTCGTTTGCGTCGTCTGCGCCTATTGCGTTAAAGCAGTTAAAATGTGTGAGAATCCAAGCCTCAAGCGTTAATCGACATTCATTCGTAATACAAATCCTATTGCGACATTTATATTCAATGTTTGCGATCTCAAATTAAATTTGTCGGTCAAAACTGTATTGAACGGTATGCGGAGTTGGGGCTCCGCGTTCCCAGGAATTCATACTCTGTCGAGTAGACATAATATGGTTCCTTTACAAATTTCAATTTTACATCTTCATTATGTGAAGGAACTTCAATGCCCCTCACAGAACCGGACTTGTGGATTTCCCACATCCGGCTCTTCGGCTTAACTCGCTTTACACCTGCCAACATAAAACTTGTGCACTATCTTTGGTTTAGGCAGTGGGTAATGCTCAAGGTACTTTGTAAAGTTAGCCCAATTCATCTTACGCTTTTGGCTACGTCTGTTTAGCCATTTCAGCACCATCTTTATCGTCAGTCTATAGAACTTTGCTATGCTCGCAGAATTCTCGCTAACACCATAGTACTGGAAATGTCCTCGCATTTTAGCCGCTAGGATTTTCCACCAATCTTTCATTTTGACCAGATTTCTTATCGCTCGCAGCCAATCGTTCATATCTCTACATTTCGCTGCAAACTTCTTGCTGCTCGTCTTACGACCAAGCTTAAAATTGCCTGCACGAGAGATATCGCAATAATGCGTGAAACCCAAAAAGTCAAACGTATTGGGCTTGCGATTTTGAGCTTTAGCGTTTTCTCTTTCAAAGCGACCGAATGTTAGTCTCCGGCTCTTTGTCGGGTGAATTTCCAGACCAAACCTATTGAACCTGTTCTTCAATGCTCGTTCAATACGTTCTGCATCTTCTGCGTAGCGAACTACGCAAACAAAATCATCAGCGTACCTTACTAGCTCACAGTAACCTTTCACATGTTTCTTGACTATTGTCTCAAACCATTCATCTAGCACATAATGCAGGAAGATATTTGCTAACATCGGACTAAGGATACTGCCTTGCGGCGTTCCTTTGTCAGACCTTACCAGTTGACCATTGTCGATATAACCAGCTTTCAAAAACTTTCCTATCAATTCCAACAATGTTGTATCCGCTATTCTTATTCGGATGAAATCCATGAGCTTGTCATGGTCAACATTATCGAAAAAGCCTTTGATGTCCGCTTCAACAATGCGGTTTACTGGCTGAGACATTATCAGGTCGTTAAGTTTCTTTAGTGCCTGATGACAGTTTCTCTTTGGACGAAAGCCATAAGAACAGTCTAGAAAGTCCTGCTCATATATGCTCTCAAGTATCCACGTGATACCACGCTCTACTATCTTGTTCTCCAGTGCAGATATTCCCAAGGGACGGGTTTCTTTCTCGTTCTTGGGGATATATACTCGTCTCGCTGGTTGAGGCTTATACTTCTTACGCTTTAACCTTGAGACCAGTTGCTCCAGATTTTTGTCCAGTTCAGCTCCATATTCTTCCCAGCTTATGTTGTCAATTCCTACCGCCCTATTCCTGTTGAGGCTTTGGTAGCAATCCCGGAGATATTCAACATCAAGTAAATGAGCTAAGCTCGTAAACTTAAATGAATGGTCTCTCTGGGCATGACCAGTTATGAGAGATAACTTCATCCATGTTTTTCCAACATCAGTGTATTGCATGTCTAAATATTACCTCTCTACGTTAAACCGCTGACCCCTTCGAGTGGATTACACATCCCACTGGGCATTACCCCAGCTACACCTCTACTATGAATCAGTCCGACTACCGAAACGCCATACAGCCGCGTCACTTTTTTCCAGCTCCTTGGCTGCTTCCATTAGGAGCGATTCGGTTCTCCCAAGTTCCAATGCAAACAGTTCGTTTGCCCGCTACGGACTTAGACCCCGACACGTCGGTTATGCACTCGCCTTTATCGTGCATACCGATACTGGTTTCCAGACCATGAAATCCTTGACCCAATGTAATAAATTTTATTTCGAGGCTCATATACCTTCACGCTTTCGCATTGTGGCTGACAAACACCTTTCCCGAGGCTTCGCATGGTTCGTTACCTCCCCATACGCTCGGTTCCGTTCCGGTCTGGTGGCTAGCCTTTGACCGTGCTGGATTGTCCAGCTTGCTTACATTAGCTTTTCTTGGCGCACTCATGGTAAAATCTTTTTCTTTTGCGCGTTATTTTGAAATGTTTTCGGTTCTGGCTGATGTTTTTTTTGGAAAAAGCTGGCGTTTTTGGCTAAAAACGCATATTGTACTGTGTTGTGAAATTTGGCACGATAACTTGGAGGTATTATAATGGCTAGTGATAAACTTATAGTATTCGATACAACCCTAAGAGATGGTGAACAGGCAGCTGGGACTAGGCTTGGTCTGCGCGAAAAGCTTGAAATCGCTCATCAGCTCGCTAGATTAGGTGTTGACGTTATTGAGGCCGGATTTCCAATATCTTCTCCGCAGGATTTTGAAGCGGTTAATACTATCGCTAAAGAGGTTACAGGCGTTACGATATGCGGCCTTACACGTGCAGTAGTAAAAGATATTGATGTTGCCGGTAAAGCGCTTGCGCCAGCTAAGAAATGTAGAATTCACACGGGGCTTGGAATTAGCGATATTCATATCGCCAGCAAATTCCGTGACGACAAGTATGGCAAGACGCTAGAAGAGAAGAAACAGCGGGCTCTTGAGATGGGAGTTGAGGCTGTTAAGAGGGCAAGAGAGTACACTGATGACGTTGAGTTTTACTGTGAAGATAGCGGCCGTGCGGATAAGGGTTATCTCTTTAAATTGGTTGAAGCAATAATTGATGCTGGAGCAACAACTCTCAATATTCCAGATACTACGGGCTATTCTATTCCTGCCCAATATGGTGCTATGATTGCAGATATGATTGCTAAGATACCAAATAGCGATAAGGCAATCTTTAGTGTGCATTGCCATGACGACCTTGGGATGAGCGTTGCAAACTCTCTAGCCGGTGTGCAAAATGGTGCTCGCCAGATTGAGGGAACAATCAACGGTATTGGTGAGCGTGCTGGAAATGCATCTCTTGAAGAGATGGTGATGGCTATTCGTACTAGACAAGATTATTTTGAAGTCGATTCAAACATAAATGCGAAGGAATTCTACAAAACTAGCAGGATGGTTTCAGAGATGCTTGGTATGCCAGTTCCGGCAAACAAGGCAATCGTTGGAGCTAATGCGTTTGCGCATAGTAGTGGAATTCACGTTGATGGTGTGATTAAAAATCCGCTTACCTATGAAATTATAGCACCAGAAGAGGTTGGCTCGCCAAAGAGTGCGGTTGTTCTTACCGCAAGAACTGGTAGGGCAGGATTAAAGCATAGGCTAGAAGAGCTTGGCTACTCTCTCAATGATGAAGAGCTAGAGCAACTATATCAGAGATTCCTTGAGGTTGCTGATAAAAAGACAGAGGTCTTTGATGAAGACCTTGCTGTCCTTATTGGCGATGAGATTAGAAGTGTTGAAGAAGCTTATGAGCTTAAATATCTCCACGTTGCCTGTGGGACTGGAACGCTACCGACAGCTAGTGTTCGGGTTAAAACGGAATCAGGTATTAAGCAGGCTGCGGCATGCGGGGATGGGCCTATTGATGCAGCATACGAGGCGATTCGTCAGGCTACTGGGCAAAATCCAGAGCTTCATAGCTATTCGATTCGTGCGGTAACCGGCGGTAAAGAAGCGATGGGCGAAGCGAGCGTTAAGATTCTCGATGCTAATGGCAACCCTGTAATGGGCAGAGGCGTTTCAACAGACATTATTGAAGCGAGTGCTAAAGCGTATATGGATGCCATTAACAGAGAGATAAGTAGAGCAAAAAGTAAAGAGTAAAAATTAAACATTTACAGCGTCACTAAGTTCACTAGAGGTGCTGTACTATTTAGAATTTAGAATTGAATTCGAAGGATTAATTTATGAGTATGACGATTACTGAGAAAATATTAGCTAAGTCAGCAGGTAAAGAATCTGTTGCTCCTGGCGACCTTATAAATGCGAATGTAGACATCATGATGTGTCATGACGTTACAACCCCGCCAGCTATTTCAATGCTCTCAGAAAAGGGAATTGATGGTGTATTCGACGCTGACAGGATTGTTGTAACACCAGACCACTTCCAACCAGCTAAGGATATCAAGAGCGCGCAGCTACTAAAACGTCTTGATAGTTGGGCAAAGAGAAACAAGATTAAGAATTACTACCCAGTTGGTAGAGCTGGTGTTTGCCATGCACTCCTTCCAGAACAAGGACACATCCGTCCTGGTGAGGTTATCATTGGAGGAGATTCGCATACTTGTACTTACGGTGCTTTCGGCGCGTTTAGTACGGGTGTTGGCTCAACCGATTTAGCGGCTGCGCTTGCTACTGGCGAGCTTTGGTTTAAAGTTCCAGAGAGTATGAAGTTTGTTCTAAACGGCTCTTTGTCTACAGGAGTTTATAGTAAGGATATCATTATCGCTATCATTACTCGTATTGGCACAGACGGTGCGCTTTACAGAGCTATGGAGTTTGTTGGCTCTACAATCGAAGAGATGAGTATGGAAGCAAGAATGACGATAACCAATATGGCTATCGAAGCAGGCGGCAAGAGCGGTATTATTGCCTTTGACGATACAACAAAAGAATATCTTGATGGCCGTTTGAAGAATGATGCTCCTTACGATGTTTTCACTTCGGACGAAGATGCCAACTATCTCAGCGTTGAAGAGTTTGATATTGCCAGTCTTGAGCCAATGGTCGCTATTCCGAACTTGCCAAGTAACGGTGTTACAATCGGTGAGTGTGCTGGCGAAGCTATGGACCAAGCTTATATTGGAAGCTGTACTAATGGTCGTATTGAAGACTTGCGTATTGCGGCTGAATTTATGAAGGGCAAAAAGGTTGCTATTAGAACAATCGTCGTTCCTGCAACACCAGAGATTTGGAAGCAGGCTAATGATGAAGGGCTTCTAAATATTTTCTACGAAGCAAACTGTGTTGTCTCAGCGCCAACCTGCGGAGCTTGTCTGGGTGGATTTATGGGTATCTTGGCTGACAACGAAAAATGCGTGAGTACAACAAACCGCAATTTCGTTGGTCGTATGGGACACCCAACAAGTGGTGTATATCTAGCATCTCCTGCAACTGCGGCAGCAAGTGCGATAGAAGGAAAACTAGTTGACCCACGCAAGTATATGTAATTTAGAGTTATTTTGATATTTGAAATTTAATCCGAAGGATTAGTTATGCCAATAGCACATGTTTATAAAAGAGACCATGTAAATACTGATGAAATTATACCAGCCCGTTATCTAAATACCGATGATACTGCTGAGCTTGCTCTTCACTGTATGGAAGATTTAGATACTAAGTTTATGGATAAAGCTTCGGCTGGCGATGTTATTGTATGTGGCGATGATTTTGGTTGCGGCTCTAGTCGTGAGCATGCCGTATGGGCAATCCAAGGGGCAAAGCTTGGTGCAGTAATTGCTCATTCATTTGCACGTATCTTCTATCGCAACTGTATCAACTGCGGCTTCTACCCAATCGAGTTGCCAAATGCTTTAGAGTTAATCAATGATGGCGATGAGGTTGAAGTGGATTACGCCAACGGTATTATTAACAACAAAACTCAAAGCAAGGAGATTAGCTTTAAGCCACTACCAGATTTTGCTCTTGAGATTATAAATGACGGCGGCCTGCTCAATCACATCGCCAAGAAGGTGTAGAACGGGTACCTCTAACAATTCATTTTGGCGTACAAGCGAACCTTTTTGTCGCCGGACTTCGTTAGACAAAAGCCACCCTATACCAATAGGGCTGATTTGTCTTTCTTGCCGGACAACAAAAATTTTCTACTTACCGATCAAAAGCAATTATTAGAACAACCCTTTACTCAAAATAAATTTTTAGACAGGAAAAACAATGGCAAAATATAAGATTGCAGTAATGCCGGGAGACGGAACTGGCCCAGAAGTTATTGCTGAGGCGGTTAAAGTTTTAAAGGTAGCCTCGGATAAATACGGTTTTGAATTAGATATGACAGAATACGACCTTGGCGGACGTCGCTACCTTAAAACAGGCGAAACTCTCTCAGACGAGACGCTCGACGAGCTACGTGGATATGACGCTATCCTACTCGGTGCTATTGGTCATGTCGATATTGCACCTGGAATTCTTGAGAAGGGTGTTTTGCTCAAGGCTCGCTTTGGGCTAGATCAATACATTAACCTTCGTCCGGTACGCTTGTATCCTGGAGTAGAAAGCCCTCTAGTTGGCAAGGGCCCTGATGAAATAGACTACGTTGTAATACGCGAGAATACTGGCGGAATCTACACTGGTGTTGGCGGAACAACAATGAAGGGCACAGCCAATGAGGTTGCAGTCCAGACAACAGTCTATTCTCGCTTCCAAGTTGAGCGTTGCCTGCGATATGCTTTCGAGTATGCACGCAAGAATGGTAAAAAAGCACGTGGAAAAGGCGAGCATAACACTTTAGCTCTAATAGGCAAGACAAATGTTCTTACAGAGGTCTACGGGCTTTGGGATAGAGCTTTCAATGAGATTGGTGACGCAGATTACCCTGACGTAAAACGTGAATATTACCATGTTGATGCTGCTTGTATCTATATGGTTCAATGCCCAGAAATCTTTGACGTACTTGTTACGGGTAATATATTTGGTGATATCATTACAGATCTTGGTGCTATAACTCAAGGCGGTCTTGGTATCGCAGCTGGCGGAAATATTAACCCTGAGGGCGTTAGTATGTTTGAGCCAATCGGTGGAACTGCGCCAAGCTTTACAGGCTTAAATCAGATTAACCCACTAGCGGCAATCTGTTCTGGTGCAATGATGCTAGAGTCGCTTGGCGAGACTGAAGCGGCGAATAAGATTGAGGATTCTGTACGTTGGGCAACCGCTAATAAGCTAAAAAGTATGGCTGCTAATGAAATGGGCTACGGGACAAAAGAGGTTGGAGATATGATTGCTCAGAAGGTTTCCGAGTAGTTAGCAGAAAATAAGTTAATAAAACTAGTAAAAGCCCGTAGTCTTTCGAGATTATGGGCTTTTTTTTCGGACTTAACCCTTGTTTAGACTATACGAAATTGCTATACTAAACGGAGTTTTATTTTGTGGGAAGAATAGAAAACCTTTGGGAAGAGGAAAACACAATGAGAAAGTCCGTATTATCTGTCTTATTTATTGTAGCCGTTTTATTTAGTATTACCGCTTGCGCTAGCGCTAATCCAGTCTTAGTATCAAATACTGCAATAACTGAGGAATGCTCAAATATATTAGAGGCTATGTCTGTATGCGATATTCTTAGCGATTGCTTACATGAATCCATAACTCCTGCCGATGTTTCTATTACTCAAGACAATGGAAATGAATACATAGAAGCCTATCTAATCATTACAGACGTTTCATTTCAAGTGCAGACAGAAAACCTTTCAGTAACAATACCATCTTCAGTTCTCAAGAGTTGGATTGGTAAATCAAATAGCGGCGATACCTTCGTTGCAGTTCCTAATATCTTAATTGATTAGTATGCGGTTAAAATCTTTTAGGTCCTAAATAAAATAAGTTGTTATCTTCCGTTTCGTTTGCGTCGCCTGCGCCTTTCGCGGTTAATCTTCTAGTATTGCCTGCGCAGGTACTTCAAGGCCGTGTTTATTCATTAGCTCTTGGTTGCCGAGGATTTCTTTGCGGTTGCCGATGGCGATGATTTTTCCATCATCCATAAGCACGATTCTTTCGCATACCCTAGCAACGAAATTTACATTACATGTCGCTATTATTAAGGTTTGCTCCATTTGATTGAGCAGTTCTATGAGTTTATTTTGGCTGCGCGGGTCTAGGCTGGAGTCTGGTTCGTCCATTGTTATAATCTCTGGCTTCATCGCTAAAACGGTTGCTATGGCTGCCGCTCTTTTTTCTCCCGCTGATAGATGGTGTGGCTGCCGCTCTTTTTTCTCTAAAAGACCGACGCTGCGCAGAGCTTCTCGGCTGCGCAGGATGACTTCTTCTTTGGGCAATCCCATATTCAATGGGCCAAAAGTGACATCATCAAAGAGTCTTGGCATAAAGAGCTGATCGTTTGGGTCTTGGAATAACACTCCAAGCTTTTGCCTTATTTTCTTGATGTTCTTCTTTGTGCTTAATAATCCATCAATTTCGATTGGATCTTGAGATTTGAGGAAATTTCCAATCGCTAGCAATAATGTAGATTTGCCGGCACCATTTGGTCCAATCAGGGCGACTCTTTCTTTATGGGCTATCTCAAGATTAATATTATCAAGAGCGGCGGTTGCGTCTGGATATTTAAATGAGAAGTCTTTAATTTTAACAGCTGCTTTAGTCATCGTTATATAGTTACCATAATATTACTTTTAGCACAACTAGATACATGCATACAATTGCAGCGAAAAGAAAATCTCTACCTCTAATCTTTTCTTGTGAGAGAGCGTGTATTTTACCATCAAATCCTCTTGCCATCATAGCTAAATTCACCCGCTCGGATATGTCTAGGCTAGAGATTAGTATCGAACCAATCATTGCAGAGCGAATAGTCATCTCACGTTTAAAGCCGAGATATCTTAGGCTTCTAGCAGAGTATGAGCGTAAATATCTACCAACAATATCTATCAGGAGAAATATGTAACGATACAAAATTGCTAGCTGTAAGATTAACAGTCTAGGCACATATAATTTCTCAAGACCACAGAGAAGAGAGCTAAATGGTGTTGTGGCTGTTAGAGCGGTTAACGCACTCATTGTGAGAGTGAACTTAATAATTATATTTGCGCATATCAATAGCGATTCTCTTATTTGCATCTGCCACGGACCAAAGTTGACCTGACGAGACTCACTATCGATGAAACTGTAGCACACAGCAAGGGCGACTATAAATGGAGCGGCTATCACAATTCGGCTAATGACAAATTTGAAAGGTATTTTGGCTAATATAAATATCGTAAATGGCCCAATCATAAACCATATTAACGGGGCGATAGAATATCTTGGCAATCCAACCACAACAATACTAAATAGAATAGCTGAGAGAATCTTCACCCTTGCATCGATAGAGTGAATAATCGTGTTGCCATCAGAATAACGATCTATATAGTTGTGGTGCATTTGCTAAGGCTTATTTCTTATGCTGTTTGGTTTAAGTATTGTTGTTACTATCCATATTAGCCCCATTGTAATTAGAGCTCCAAGAACACCGGCTAGGCTTGTCCAGCCATTCGAGATTGCTGCCTCACTTTGCTTAGCTTTTGGACTGCTGTAATCGGGCATAATTGCAATTTTGGATTCGAAATTGTCAACTGCCCGTATTTTCTCACTATCGTTGTTTACAATTGGTTCAAAATTTGTTTGATCAGGGCGCTCCTTGTAGCTCCATTCTAGTGCATCTGGCTTTTCACTTGCCAAGATAGAGAGAACTGTAGCCATTATGAGAGTTGCAATAGCAAAGGTAGCGAATACTTTGCGCAGAGAATAACTAGATTCCCTTGAGCATTGAGTATTGATTACCTGCGGTCTTACCTTGAGAATATATGTAACAACTGCGGCGGTTATGAGTCCCTCAATTACTGAAGTTATCAGATGAAGTGTCTCCATCGTTAGGAGAAAACTCGTGAAGGGAACTTTCAGAACTCCAGAAAGGCTCACCTCGATCGGAACTAATGCCGCCGCCGCCTCTATTGCAACGATACTCGCTACAATTGTAGAAGCGTATAGGCGTTTGGGGCTCATTGAGTTATGTAATATTAAATTGTAAATCCAATATCCTAGATAACTTGGCACTAGAGCCATATTTAGGATGTTGCAACCAAGCGCAAGCAAGCCCCCATCTTGGAATACCAAGCACTGTACGATAACAACCGACGAGATTGCAATAGCACCCAAATTTGGACCAACCACAATTGACAGTAGCAGTGCGCCAATTAAGTGGCTACTTGTGCCAGGAAATAAAGGCAGTGGAAAATTAATCATCTGCGCAGCAAATACAAATGCACCTAGAATTCCCATCAATGGGAGTTTATCGCCATATATTGCTTTCTTAGATTTATGGCAGATATAGCTTAGCCAAGAGCCTGAGATTACAAACCC
Organism: Phycisphaerae bacterium; assembly: GCA_015493385.1. Classification (GTDB taxonomy): domain Bacteria; phylum Planctomycetota; class Phycisphaerae; order Sedimentisphaerales; family Sedimentisphaeraceae; genus S145-28. Next base: position 3,700 of record WGDE01000174.1, on the reverse strand, counting down.
ACCTATAGCAATTGGCATACTAAGTAATTCGTTTTGCATATGCATTGTAATTGTTTCCTTTATCTAGTGTGTTTTAGCCGAGCACAGCCTTTTTCATTGCAGCAATATGCGCAGGTGATGTGCCACAGCAACCACCGACTATATTTGCTCCAGCCTCAATAATTGCATTTACTTGTTTTGCCATATCTTCTGGGGTCTCTGGGAATACATCTTTGCCGTCAATATTTTGTGGCAATCCAGCATTTGCATGGAATAGAATTGGCGTCTCTGGGGTTGCCGCTCTCATTTCTTTTACGATATCAATCATTCCAGCAATTCCATTTCCACAGTTTGTACCGACTATGTCTGCGCCAGCTTCAACGCAGGCTATTGCCGCATCTGTTGGGCTAACACCCATCATGCTGCGATAATCGCCATTTACGGTACGATCAAATGTGAATGTGCATATGATTTCTAGATTTGTATTTTCTTTAGTTGCTTTTATTGCCAGGGTTGCCTCGTCTATGTCGGTCATAGTTTCAATGCAGACAGCATCTGCGCCGCCTTTTTCTAGAGCGACAGCTTGGTCCTTGAAGGCGTTGTAGAGATCGTCTTTTGTAACGTCTCCCATGATTAGAAGTTTTCCAGTCGGGCCAATAGAAGCAATAACCCAACCATTGTCTTTGATTGCTTCTCGCGAGATCCTCGCAGCGGCTTCGTTTATCTGGGCAACTTTATCTTCTAGATTATAATGTTCTAGTTTAAATGATGTTCCGCCAAAGCTGTTGGTCTCTACCATATCTGCGCCGGCGTCAATATAGCTCTTGGCAATATCTAAAACATCGCTAGCTCTATCAATACACCACAATTCTGGGCATTCTCCCGGTTTGAGTCCTTTCTGTTGAAGAAAAGTTCCCCATGCTCCATCGGAGAAGAGTATTTTGCCATTCTTGAGTGTATCTGTAATGCGATTTCTGTTCATTTTTTATTCTTTCATATCTGTTGATTGTTATTTAAAGCGGTCATTATAAACTAAAGATAGCGGGGTGTGAATAAAGGTTGTATCTTTATTGCAAAAAAAAGATGGTTCAAGAGCATATACAACTATTGGTTGTCTCTGTTTAACTTGCTACTATCGCCAGTGACGGTCTTATCCTTAACACTGTAGAGTTTAAACTCGGTTTTTGTATGTGAGTATAGTATTGAAGAACCACTATATGGGTCCTGTGGTATTTGTTTTATATATTTTTGACTTACAAGTTCATCCAAATCTCGAGAAAATCTATTATTGTCAATCTTGAATCGTTTAATGGCAATAGCTGTAACGAGATTGGATAGTCGCATTTTAGTCTCTTGGTATATATCGTATAGAAGTAGGCTATCGTAGCCAAACTCTCTCCAATAAATATTACTCTCAAGGATATCGTGTATTTCTTTTACATCTTTAGCGAACTCATTTTGCCTTTGCCATAGGGTTGTATTTCTCAATTTATCGTGTAGATACTCGAGTCTTTTTTCCTGTTTGCTGACCTGAGTTTGTGTTGGGCCTACAAAACTATGAACCCAAGAATATTTATGAGTCTCTGATGGGCATCCCCAATGATACAAAGATCTAAACGATATGGAATTAAAGCCCCATTTCCAATCGAGAAACAACCACTCCAGCGTTTCATCAAATAGCAGGTTTTCTACTCTTGTACTTGGAATATAGCTGTCGTTATCAAAAGCTTTGGTTAGTGAGTTTTGAAGATGCTCAAGCTGTTTGTAAGTTATATCTTCACTTTCAATTATTGCCATTGCGCATATAGCTGTTCGCTCTTTGCAGTTTAGGCCAGTTATCTGATCACGTATAAAACGATCATCTTTTGTTAAGTGCATCCCGATTCGGTATGCGCTTAACAAGCTTTTGGTAGCGCTATTGAAATTTTTGTTTATTGACTCTAGTCTGGCTTTGTAGAGAAGGAGATTGTTTAGATGAGCCAATTCACAGTCGTAAGGCTTTTTGATGCATCTTAGCATACATTTGCTTGTTTGATATTCATACCAAAAATATGGCTTGCTTGCTCCAAGCATAGCTAAATCAATTGCTTTCGAGTTGAGAGAGAGCCACTTTGTTAGATTATTTTTAATCTTAGGTGAAATGTTATTGGCGTTTATTTCATTGCGCATGTCGATTATTTCAGGATATGTCAATTGAGTATAGTTCTCAATATAGCTATTGATGTCTAGATAAAGACTAATAGCTCCTTGGTAATCATTCCAAGCGTTTTGCTGTGGTTGATAATTTGATGGTTTGGAAAAGTCGTTATATGCAAGAATGTAATCTGTTTTGATCTTTGGAGTCGCTATAAGAGATAGGGCAATCTTTAGAGCAAAAATAATGAATAAGACCTTGAGAGTTGTTTTTGCAATACTCTTGTGGTTGTGTTTTTTTTGTGAGTTGGAATTTTCTTTTTCCATAGTTTCGCAATAAACAGTAGCGTGAGAAACTTTTACTGAATCTCACGCTACGATATTTTTCTTATGGGTAGCCTTGTTACTTTGTGGCTTCTAGGTATTCTTTTTCTAAAGAATCTATAAGCTCTTGGACATGCATGATTTTATCAACTCTGTAGGCGTTTGCGCCTGCAAAAGCGAATCCTTCGCTTAGATTTCCCCTTTGTGCATTTGTTAAAGCCAATGCAATACAATATGGGACATTCTTGAAATCGCAGCTTCTCAAACATTTCCAGTGGCATTGGAATTTTTCCTTACCGCCAGCAAATACTCTCTCAAGGAACTCACCCTTTATAGCTCTACCCGGCAGGCCGACAGGGCTACTAATTAAAACGATATCCTCTTTTTTTGCTTTGATGAAGGCGTCTTTGAATTCCTGTGATGCATCACACTCATTGGTGGCAACAAATCTAGTTCCCATCTGAACACCCTGTGCGCCAAGTTGCATAATCTTGTAGATATCTTCGCCGGTATATATACCACCAGCGGCAATGACAGGAACCTTTTTACCAAATTTCTCTTCGTAAGGCTTTATAGCTTCAATAACTTCTGGAAGTATCTTCTCAAGAGCAAAGTCTGGATTGCCAATATCTTCCTTTTTAAAACCAAGATGCCCACCAGCCATAGGGCCCTCAACAACAACTGCATCAGGTATGTGATTGTATTGTTTTACCCAAGATCTAAATATAATATTGGCCGCCTTACCACTCGATACGATAGGAACAAATTTAGTGTCTAGAGAACTTAGATTGTCTAATGGTAATGTCTCAGGCAATCTAATTGGTAGCCCTGCGCCTAAGAACAGGAAGTTTACACCTTCATCTACGGCACATTGAACGAGCCCATCAAACTCCGATAGGGCGACCATTACATTCACACCGATAAGCCCATCTGTTTTGGCTTTTGTTTTTTGTATTTCTTTGCGCAGACCTCTAACTTCAGCTGCTTTAGGATTTGTAGTACGGTCAGGTTCGTGTTGGCCGATACCAGGAGTTGCTATAAGCCCAATTCCTCCTGCATTTGCAACTGCAGACGCCAAACCAGAGAGTGATATTCCAACTCCCATGCCTCCTTGGACTATTGGCACTCTAGCAGTCCAATTTCCAATCTTTAACTCGGGCATTTTATTTAAATTCATATTTAGTTGATTCCTTTCAGTCAATCTGTATATCAATCAGGGTATTTTCGTGAAGCTTTTAGCCTGAATTCTGTAGCAGTATAAGAG
>WGDE01000173.1 GCA_015493385.1 Phycisphaerae bacterium | reverse complement strand
CTCATCGCCTCTGTTTACACCGTTAAAAAAGTCTGGGCCAATTTTGTGGGTTAGATATATACTAACTTCGTTTGGATTTGAGACTGCCCTTGGCGCCTTTTCATTGCCAAGTTTGAGCATGGCAAAGGCTATAATCAATAGCAAAAAGGGGAGTATAAATAAGAATCCTGCTATGGAGATGTTTCTTTTCGTCTTTTTAGATAGCAATATATGAAGCTCCTTTTGGAAAAAATCGTATGTAACTTGACAAATGCTTGTAAAAATAAGAATCTGTGATTATAGTGACGTCTCTATTGTAATAAAAGAGTTTTTTAGACAAGCTTTGCTTGTTGTAACAACAAGCTCTAAATGCCCTAGTTATATGGGGTTAGATTTGAGCTTCTATCCTTGAAAGGGATATTGTAATGGCAGATCATTTTGGTGATAGATTATTCGAGGCTGTTAAGAGTAAAAATAGCCCATTAGTAGTTGGTATTGACCCAGTATACGGCAGGCTTCCTGCACAGATTAGGTCTCAAGACGGCATGAACGATTCTCGCAACATTGATTGCGTTGTTGATGCGTTTTTTGAGTACTCTACTAAATTGATGAAGATTGTTGCTCCTCACGTACCTGCGGTTAAGCTCAACGTTGCCTATTTCGAGAGATACTTCTGGGAAGGAATGGAGTGTTACTATTCTCTAATAGACGAGGCTCACGCACTTGGTCTTGAGGTCATCGGCGACGTCAAGAGGGGTGATATTGGCCATACTTGCCTTGCCTATGCGGATGCGCATATCAAAGAGCCAGCGAATATGACAGCCGCTGATGCTATCACAATAAACGGTTTCGCCGGTGCTGATGGAATCTTGCCTTTTGCAGATTCTGCCAACGACAATGGTAAGGGGATTTTCGTCTGGGTTCGCGCTAGTAACCCTTCAGCTGGCAGGCTTCAAGACGCGGCGACTATTGACGGCGTTCCAATGTATGAGATTCTAGCCGATATCACCGCCGAGATTGCAAACCAACCAAAAAGAACAGGAGCTCATGGCTACTGTAATGTTGGAATGGTTGTTGGCGGAACGACTCCTGAGTACACAGCACGCTTGAGGGCGAAATATCCAAACGTTTGGTTCCTTGTTCCTGGATTTGGTTCTCAGGGTGGCAGTGCGACTGATTGTGTTCGTTTCTGTAAAGCTGATGGTACTGGCGCGTTGATTAATTCTTCACGCGGCATAATCTATGCTTACGAAAAGGATGAGTATAAGAATCAGTTTGGCGATGACTGGCAAAAATGTGTTGAGCAGGCAGTGATCGATGCTAATGAAGTTTTAAGACAGGCGATGGATCAGTAATCACAAACTACGCTTTGCTACTGTTAATTGGTAGCAGAGGAGTTTCGCTTAAGAGTTATTATAAACTGCCTAGCATTGATTGCTGGGCAGTTTTTCTTTTATTGATATTTGGCCAATATGAAAGCAAATTTTTCTAAAGACAATAATGTACTAATCATGGGGCTTGGCAATTTTGGCGGTGGCGCTGATGCGGCTATCTTTGCTGCCAAATCCGGTGCTTCTGTGATTGTTACGGATCTAGGTTCCCCCGAGAAATTCGCCAAGGCAAAAGCTTCTTTGGCTAAGCACTCCAATATTGATTATCATCTTGGCTATCACGACGAGGCAGATTTTCGCTGGGCAGATATCGTAATCGTTAACCCCGCAGTTGCGCCAAATAATAAATACATCTCTATCGCAAGAGACGCCGGTGCGGTTATTACCTCGCAGATTGAGATTTTCTTTGAGATGTGCAAATGCACAACCGTTGCTATTACCGGCGCAAACGGCAAGAGCACAACAACCGCGCTAACTGCGCATCTGCTAAATGCAGGTTTGCAGCAACAATCACCGCAGCGCAAGGTTTGGCTTGGTGGAAATATCGGTAATATGCCGCTACTTGATATTGTGGAAGATATTAAAGAAGACGATGTTGCAATCCTTGAGATTTCCAGCTTTCAGGCTGAGCAATTAGCCGCTAGCGAGCTTGCGCCAAAGATTTCGCTTATCACTAATCTCTCGCCCAATCATCTAGATAGACACAAAACATACCAAGCCTATTGCAATGCTAAAGAGAGTCTCTTTAGATACCAAAGCCTAGACGAAAACGCTCCGGCAATTTCTATATTTAATCTTGATGACGAAATAACCGCTGGCTGGCTTGAAAAGTATAAACTCCAGAAGGGTCGCTGCTGCAAAGGTTTCAGCGTATGCGAAGACAAATCTCTTATCGAAAACTTTCAATTGCTTGGAAGGGTAAATCTCTATAACCTTGCGGCGGCTGTTAGCATTTGTGATTGTTTTGATGTTGATAGAGAAATTCTAGTCGAAGCAATCAAGGATTTTAAATCGCTTCCACACAGACTTGAATTTGTAGCAAACAAAGATGGTGTTAGTTGGTATAACGATTCAATCGCCACAACCCCGCAGAGTACGATAGCGGCGATAGAGGCTCTTGATTGCCCTAAGATAATAATAGCAGGCGGCTACGATAAAAAGCTATCGTTCAAAGATTTGGGCAAGGCACTTTCCCAAAAGGCAAAGGCGGTTATTCTCATTGGCGAGAGCGCAGCGGCGATTAGAGAGGCCATTCAAGAGAGCGGCGGCAACTGCCATATTGAAATGGCGGATTCTCTTAGCGATGCGGTTTTATTTGCAAAGAAGCTTGGCTGCGTGGGGGATGCGGTAGTTCTATCTCCGGCCTGCGCGAGCTATGATATGTTTGCGAACTTCCAAGACCGCGGCGAAAAATTCATTCAACTGGTAAAAAGCCTCTAGTAAACCATTAGTTTTTGACGTAAAATTGTATGCAAAGAAAAATCTTACAGCATTTATAAGAAAGTAGAATAGTAGAGTGGAAATATTCGAGATTAAAGAAGAGATTTCAAAGTTGGAGGCCCGTATAGCTACCGTTCGGGACTGGCTTTGACTTACCTGCAAAGCTTGCGATAAAAGAAGAACTTGAAGAGTCTATGAGTGAGCCTAATTTTTGGGACTATCCAGATAAGGCTCAAAAAATAGTCTCTCAGCTAAGCGCCATCAAATCTATTGTCAATCCTGTTAGAGAAGCGGTTGCTGCTTGTGAAGATCTTAGAGATTTATTTGATCTTGCCATTGAAGAGGATGACAATGAAACACTCCAAGCCCTAGAGTCAGATATTCAAGAGCTCGCTAAAAAATGCGACAGCATAGAACTCGCCGGAACATTGAGCGGGCCAGACGATATGAACGATTGTTTTTTTAGTATCCATGCTGGCGCAGGTGGAACTGAGAGCTGCGATTGGGCATCAATGCTTTTGCGTATGTACACAAGATACTTTCAAGATAACGGATTTAAATTTGAAGAGCTCGATCTAACCGTCGGTGAAGAGGCGGGAATTCGTTCTATAACATTGAAAGTCTCCGGAGCTTTTGCATTTGGAAAACTATCCTGTGAGAGTGGAGTGCATAGGCTTGTGCGTATTAGCCCGTTTGATTCTCAAAGTAGAAGGCACACAAGCTTTACTGCTATCGATGTTATCCCAGACGCTGGAGATGATGTTGACATTGAAATTGAGGATAAGGATATCCGCATAGACTTCTACCGTGCAAGCGGAGCGGGCGGTCAGCATGTAAACAAAACCAGCTCGGCGGTTCGTATTACACATCTCTCTACTGGGATTGTTGTTCAATGCCAAAATGATAGAAGCCAACATAAAAACAAAGCAGAGGCGATGAAGATGCTAAAGAGTCGTCTCTATATGCTTGAGAAACAAAAACGCGATGATGAACTCTCAAAGCTCTATGGCAACAAAGGCGAGATTGCCTGGGGGAACCAAATAAGAAGTTATGTTATGCAGCCATACCAGATGGTGAAAGACCATAGAACTGATTATCAAAGCGGAAATGTTAATGCGGTACTCGATGGAGATATTGAGGCATTTATTGATGCGTATCTTAAATTCCGTGCTGAGAAAAAGAATAAATCATCAAAAAAATAGTTAGGGTAGAAAAATGGCAAAGAAAGTTTCTGTTAAAGTAATAGCAAAGCAGGCGCAGGTGCTAACTCTCAAAAGCGATTTGCTTGCGATATTTTTGTACGAAGACAAAAAACTATCAATCGATGAATCTATCGCCTCAATCGATAAGTCGTTTGATGGACTATTGAAAAACACAATCGCTCTTGGAGAGTTTAGCCCCAAAGCAGGCGCAAGCTACACAATAGCTACGCCAAAAGGTTTTAAATCTAAAGCTGTCGTCTTGATTGGGCTTGGAAAATTTAGAGATGTTAATTCTCAAACGTTTAGACTTTCTGCGGCAAAGGTTGCAAACGCGGCGATTAAGCTAAAGTCTTCTAATGTTGCAGTAATGCTTCCAACGAAGGTCAGCAGTAAGATTTGTCGCAGCGATATTGCCAAATCTATAACTGAGGGAATATATCTTGGAGCTTATAAGTATGAAGCGTTTTTGCTGGCAAAGAAAGATGCTCTAAAATCTATGCGTGTAAGTCTTGTCGCTAGTGAAATTTCCCCTGAAGAAAAACGTGCTATCAAGCTTGGAAATATAACAGGCGAATCTCAGAGCTGGGCAAGAGATATTGCAAATAGTCCGGCGAATGTTGTAACTCCGAATTCGTTTGTAACTATGGCGAAAAAACTTGCTAGAGATAATGCGAATATATCATGCCAAATCCTTGATGAGAAAAAACTTCTAAGTATGGGCGCAGGCGGAATTTTATCTGTCGCTAGAGGTTCAAAGAATAAGCCTGCCATGGTAGTCTTGAAATATACACCTAAGAAAAAAACTTCCAAAACTAAATCCATCGCGTTTGTTGGCAAGGCAATCACTTTTGATTCTGGCGGGCTAAGCTTAAAGCCTGGTGCGGGAATGGATCAGATGAAAATGGATAAAGGCGGCGGAGTTGCAGTAATTGGTGCAATGAAAGCCCTAGCGATGTTAAAGCCAGATACTCAGGTGTATGGTATTATCTGCGCAGCCGAGAATATGCCAAGCGGTGAAAGCTTTAGACCTGGCGATATAATTAAAACTCTCAGCGGCAAGACAGTTGAGATTCTAAACACAGACGCAGAGGGGCGACTAATTCTTTGCGATGGTATTCATTATGCAAAGACTAAAAAGGTTGATGTCATTGTTGATATTGCAACGCTGACGGGTGCTTGTCTTGTAGCTCTTGGAGAATCTAAGGCGGGGCTATTTAGTAACGATGAGGCTCTTGTAAAAACTCTTGAAGCCTCAAGCGCAAATGTAGGCGAAGAGTTGTGGCGTCTGCCTTGTGAAAAAGAGTACCTAGAAGATATGAAGAGTGAGATTGCTGATCTTCGTAATATTGGCAAGACTAGATGGGGCTCTTCAAGTTCGGCGGCGGCGTTTCTTGGTGCGTTTGCAGATGGTTGCAGATGGGCTCACCTAGATATTGCAGGCCCTGGAATGAGAGATACCAAAAGCCGCTACGGTTCTGCTGGCGCAGAAGCCTGGGGAGTTAGATTGTTAGTTGATTTTGCTATTAACGCAAACCAGTAAAGTTTGTAGCGATTAAATTTTAATTCGTATTTGGAAATATATTATTATGGTAGACTATAAAAAAATTGAAGCAGCAGTTAGAGATATTCTAATTGCCGTCGGAGAAGACCCAGATAGAGAAGGGCTAGTAGGTACTCCAGATAGAGTTGCAAGGATGTATGCAGAACTATTTAGAGGGCTCAGCGAAGATCCTAAAATTCATACAAAGAAAATCTTCCACGAAGATTACAATGAGATAGTCCTTCTAAAGGATATTCCATTCTGTAGTACCTGCGAGCATCATTTAATGCCGTTCATCGGTAAGGCCCATATTGCGTATCTGCCCGAAGGTAGCGTTGTTGGTGTGAGCAAGCTTGCAAGAATTCTCGAGACATTCGCAAGAAGACCGCAAATCCAAGAGCGTATGACAAACCAAATTGCAGATTTTCTAATCGAAAACTTGAAACCAAAAGGGGTCGCTGTAGTTCTTGAAGCTTCGCACAGCTGTATGACAGTGCGCGGTGTTCAAAAGAGCGGCTCTTCAATGGTAACATCTGCGCTTCGAGGAATATTTATTCGCGACCAAAGAAGCCGCAGTGAAATCTTAAGTTTAATTCACAGCCAGCAGAGAAATTACTAGAGCTATAAAAATATGAAACTGCATAAACTAACAAGAGTGGTGAGATTTTCGGTAAACCCATTTCTCCCAGAGACTCCGATAGGGGCAAACTCCTACAGCTCAAAGCCTAGCGGAGAGGGGCTTGGGATTTACCTTTGCCTTGAGGTTACTCTCGAGGGATACATTGAGAGAGACACGGGTTTTGTTGTTAATCTTACCGATATTGATAAATACATGCGCGAGTTTGCTACGCCTGTTTTTGATTCACAGATTCGTAGATCTTACCGCGCAGGTAAACACATTGATTTTGCCCAGACACTCTCAATGCTCAAGCAGGCGATCAATGCCGTTGATGGCTGTTTTGAAAAGGCGAGTGTTGTTTCGATGAGTTTGCAGTTAAATCCATTTAAAAGAATAGCCGTTTTTACCACGGGAGATGATATGTTTTATTACAGTGAAAAATTTGAGTTCGCGGCAATGCATAAGCTCTGGAATGAAGAGTTTAGCGAAGAGAAAAATTTCGACGTCTTTGGCAAATGCGCGAACCCTGCTGGTCATGGCCATAACTATATCATCGAAGTAAAAATCGCTCACAACTGTAACGGTGATTTTTCGTATGGCAATTTTGCAAAAACGGTTGATGACAATTTTCTCTCTTTGCTAGACCATAAAAATCTCAATGTCGATGTAGAGTTTTTTAAAGATAAAATTACAACACTAGAAAACATCACAACTTTTGGCTGGAACCAGCTCAACGGAAAATTCGGAGCAGCCAAACTAGAAGAGCTGACAATATGGGAAAATGATAGAGCGTATTGCAGTTATAGGGGAGAGTAGTTCTGGGGAAAAGTTGAAGATGTAGAGATGCAAGATTAGCCGTTTTTAGCCGTTAATTCAAAAATGGTTTCTAGTGTAAATAAACAACATTCACGCAGTTTAATCAGGAGCCCTTAAATACCAGAGTGAGTTGAAATGTTTTCTTTGTCTTAGATCTGGACTGTAGAACAGTAATTTAAGGTTTCCTAAATAATGATTGAGAGATTTTATAAATGACAAAACAGGTTGCTTTAATAACTGGTGGGGCGGGCTTTATCGGCTCTCACCTTAGTGAGTTGCTCTTGGATAGCGGCTATAAGGTTCTTGTGATTGACGATTTGAGCACTGGTTCGCTTGAGAATATTGAGCATCTACTCGAGAGAAGCGATTTTGATTTCTTCCATGACTCTGTCCTAAATGAACAACTCGTTCGCGCATTGATTAAAAAAAGCGACCATGTTTACCATCTCGCCGCAGCGGTTGGTGTGAAGTTAATTGTAGAACAACCGGTGCGCACTATAGAAACTAATATTCACGGGACAGAGGTTGTTCTCGATGCGGCGAATGAATACAAAAAGAAAATCCTAATCGCCTCGACTAGCGAGGTCTATGGCAAGAATGAGAAGGTTCCATTCGACGAAGATGATGATATGCTCCTTGGCAGCACTCGCTTCTCAAGATGGTCGTATGCCTGTAGCAAGGCGATAGATGAATTTTTGGCACTCGCATTTTATCAGCAGTATGGGCTTGAGGTTGTCGTAACGAGATTTTTTAATACGATTGGTCCAAGGCAGACAGGTCAATATGGAATGGTTGTGCCAAGATTTGTTTTACGCGCACTCAAGAATGAGCCAATCCAGATTTACGGAGACGGTAAGCAGCGCAGATGTTTCAGTTATGTTGGTGATGTTATCTGCGGTGTTAAGGCTCTAATGGAATCTGATAAAACTTCCGGTCAAGTTTATAACCTTGGAAGCGATTCTGAAATTAGTATCGAAGAGCTTGCAGATTTAGTTGTTGAGATGACAGAAAGCTCAAGCAAAAAAGAATTCCTCACATATGAGCAAGCATACGGCAGAACTTTTGACGATATGCAAAGAAGAATTCCATCTCTTAAAAAAGCAAACAAAGCGGTTGGTTACAGCCCAAAAATGAGCCTGCGCGAAACGCTTAGCTTAATAATTGATGATAAAAGAAAAGAACTCTAGCGATTTTGCATTGAAATGTGAATGATGATGAACGATATGTTTTCAAAAGAATGGCAGGCTAGAGTTGATCGGATTAGGTCAACCGAGTTTTGGGCTCAAATTACCACAGCCCCTAAAGATCGAATTGCCGTTGAAACTAAACCTCTAAGGCAAGGTTGGGTGCGTATTGATGATAGCTGGGCAATTGTTCCAAGCGGAGATTTTAAAGCTGATAATCCCGCTGGGATTGGTATATCTGATTTGCTCTCGGTGTTGAAAAATAACTTTGGAGTAAATCTCGAACAACAAACCGCCCCTAGAGAGAATCGCTGTATCGAGTTTGTTGTCACACCACAGAAGTCTTCAAGATGGCAGGATAGCTTTAGTTTAGAAACGAGCGCAGATAAGCTGCGCGTGGTGGCAGGTTCTGAGCAGGCAATATTGAAGGCATGTTTGTATCTGGGCAACTATTGGAGGCGCAATAGAAATACAGATCTCAAGATTGGCGAGATGGAGATTGCGCCTAGAGTTAAGATTCATCTGGGCGCAGATTTTTGGGGCGGCTTCTGTGTTGCGCGGGAGTGGCCTGCGGGCAGAGAGAAAGATACCAACTATCTAGAGCTGGCACGCATGGGAATTAACGCTATGCCAATAATGGCTCATCTAGAAGATTATATTGACCAAGCTCCTGAGGGCTTTAATTCGCTGGTAAACCCAAACGCAAGAGATAATCGTAAAAGGCTTGCGCAGCTAGCAAGGCAATCGGCAAAGTATGGCGTCTATATTTTCCTTATGGCGTACAATCCAAAGCTCGGTGTTGATCACACTGTTTTTAGTGATATGCCAAGTTCGAGGGGCTCCTTGCAGGGCGATGGAGCTTTCCGTGTGCTATGCAGCAGTGATAGTGCAACCAGAGAATTTATCACCAACTCGTGGGCTTCGTTATTTGAAGAGATACCCGAGCTTGGCGGAATGCTCTCGATTGTTGGCGGCGAAGGATTCTATCACTGCTTTATGCGCAGTGACAAAGCAGACGCTAGCGATTGCCCAAACTGTAGCAAACGCAATTCTTCAGAGGTTGTTGCAGAGATTGTCAACCAGACAGCCCAATCCATACGAGAGGCAAACCCAGAAGCAAGGATGATAACTTGGCCATACAGCGCAACTCACTGGTCGCATGATCGCGATCAAAAAGAATTCATAAACCTCTTAGATTCTCAAAATGTTATCTTTCAGACAGAGCTCGACAAGGATACCATTGATTGGCGCAGCGGCGGGTACGCAAAGAATTGTTGGGATTACTCTGGCGGGTATGTGGGCGTTAGTGAGCGTTCTAATATCCAGAGAAATCTCTGCTGCGATAAAGGAATAGAGTTTAGCTGCAAGATAGAGATTAATAATACAATTGAATGTTTAGCCGTTCCATATTTACCAATCCACTACAACCATTTGAAGCTGTGGCAAAACAGTATCGAAATGAAACCCTATGCTATCCAGTCAAGATGGTTGTTTGATGGTGCTTGTAAATCGGTATCTGAAGAGTTGGGTTATTGGGCTATATGGAAAGATTCTTCTGATTGTGAACTTGAAGATATATTCGAGTTGATAGCTAATAGAGAGTTTGGCGCAGAGACCGCTGGATATGTACTCAAGGCATGGAGTTTCTTTTCTGAGGCGATTAAGCATCACACCTCCCTTGATTATTATATTGGCCCGTATCTAATTGGCCCAGGCCAACCGTTAATTCTTGATTCTGACAATTGCACGAGTGATTCCCAGTGGCAATTTGGCGAGATTAAATTGACATCTAATCTGTCGCAGGAATTAGATCGGGTATTCTATGGAAATCTGTACATGTCTAGAGAGCTTAAATCTAGCGATGAAGCTCCTAGCTTACTAGATCAGAAAAAACTTTTCTATGACCAGCCAGCCTTCAAAGCCATCGTCCGCAGAGGCGAAAGGGTTGGAGAGGATATTGGTTTGGAAGAGATGAAACGTCTGGCAAAGATTTGGAACAGGGGAGTAGAGCTTCTCTGTGAGGCAAAGAAAACTGTTACGAAGGAATCTAAAAAACGATTTAGGCAGGAATACATTCTTGGCAGATATTTTGGCTACACATGGCAAAGCGCTGCAAATGTAGAAGAGTTTCTGCGGCTTCGCAATATTATCATTGACCATAGCCGCTCATACGCGCAGCGCAGTGGATATGCAAAAGAAAATATACGAGACCTTGACCGCATGGGAGAGATTGCGTCCGAAGAATTGCAAATAGCCAAAGAGTCGCTTGAGCTGATTAAAGGAGTTGATTTTCTGGATCTAAGTTTGCGATTAGATGCAGATATTGCTCCGCTTGAATCAATAATGAAAGCCAAGATTAAACAGGTAACAATGGTGATTGAAAAAGGCTTACCGCAGTGGCGCAAAGATTTGCTCGACTGGTAGAATGGACTAGAACAACTTGTTTTATTTTTTTGAAACCACGAATTCCTGGGAGTGCGGAGCCCCAGGAATTTATGCTTTTGGCGGTTCTAAAAATAAAACAAGTGGTTCTATTCCGTTTCGTCTGCGACTATTGCGCCTTTTGCGTCCCCTTGCGTTAAAGCAGTTAAAAAAGTATGGGATTCCAAGTCTCTAGCGTAAATCGACTCTACTAATAATTCCAGACCTAATCGCACCTGTATTCAGTAAGCACCATGACATATTTTGCCTATTTTAACATAAAATTTAACGCAGGCTGGCCATATTGGTCGATACAAGTGACCTAGATGTGTCAATAAGTGACATTGGTGAATTAACTATTAGAGAGTGCAGCTAAGATGGTACTCGTGTTTTAGGAAGAAAAAATGAAGATATTAGTGACAGGTACAGCTGGTTTTATTGGTTATCATCTTGTTAAACGTCTGCTTGAACGCGGTGATGAGGTTGTCGGTCTTGATGTTATTAATGACTATTATGATATCCGTGTTAAGCATGGTAGGCTCGAAGATACTGGAATCGTAAAAGATCCAGCCTACAATGACCTTGTTAGTAGTAGTAAATACGATAACTATAAATTTATTAAGCTTGGCTTAGAAGATAAAGAAAATCTCGATAAGCTTTTTGCTAAAGAGAAATTTGATAGAGTCTGCAATCTAGCTGCGCAGGCTGGTGTGCGTTATTCTCTTGAGAACCCTCAAGCGTATATTGATGCAAATATAGTTGGCTTTACGAATATCCTTGAGGCTTGTCGTCATAATGAAGTTGAGCATCTTGCCTATGCGAGTAGTTCAAGTGTTTATGGCTTGAATGAGACGATGCCGTTTTCAACGAGTCATAATGTTGACCATCCTGTTAGTCTCTACGCAGCTAGCAAGAAAAGTAATGAGCTTATGTCGCATTGCTATTCTCATCTTTTCAACTTACCAACAACCGGTCTTAGATTCTTTACCGTTTATGGCCCTTGGGGCAGACCTGACATGGCACTGTTCTTGTTTGCTAAGGCCATCTTAGAAGATAAACCAATTGATGTATTTAATTATGGCAAGATGAAACGCGACTTCACCTATGTTGATGATATTGTTGAGGGTGTGGTGCGTGTTATTGATAACCCACCAAAGGGCAAGGATAGCTGGAGCGGCGCAAAACCAGATCCATCATGCTCTAAAGCACCATACAAGATTTATAATATTGGCAATAGCTCACCAGTTCAGCTTATGGACTTTATCTCGGCGATTGAAAAGAGTATTGGCAAGACTGCCGAAAAGAATATGCTACCACTCCAAGCTGGAGATGTTCCTGCAACTTGGGCAGACGTTACCGACTTGCAAGAAGATTTGGATTATAAACCAAACACAAGTATCGAGCATGGCGTTGAGATGTTTAT
>WGDE01000172.1 GCA_015493385.1 Phycisphaerae bacterium | reverse complement strand
ACATTATATGTTCCATCTTCTTTGTATTGAAAGAAGTTATAATCTGTCTCATTCTTGGCCACTATTACGGCTTGAAGATTAGTCTTGATAAAATCAAGATAAATTAAAGCAAAATCGACATAATCTTGAATTTTGGTAAAATTTTCTTTATTCGTTGCACGTTCAATAATTTTTTGCAGTGTCATCGTATAGAGTTTCTCCTAAGCTCATTTGCCCTATCATAAGCTATCCATTCTTCTTTGGTTCTGCGTACAACATTTTCTAATCGCTGGATAGCCCACTTGTTATATTCAGGGTTGATTTCGCACCCCATCCATTTTCTATTTAATTGCTCCGCTACTACAAGCGTAGTCCCTGAGCCTGAAAATGGATCAATAACTAAATCACCTTCGTTTGAAGATGCCAATATTAATTTTCTCAATAGCTCCTCAGGTTTTTGGGTTGGATGTGGTGTTTTTTCTCCCATACCATTGCAAGTAGTTGGTACCTCAATGACATCTTTTGGTTTCGCCCCTAACGGATGTGGAGTCCACACGTCCTTTCTTTTCCCGCCATTGCCATATTGACTAGTTTCAGCTTGAGGATGCACAGGATACTTAAGAGTGTGCTTTCCATATGGAATTCTTACGTCATCAATGTTCATAGTGAATATTTTGCTCTTTCTTAAATGCAAAATGCTCTCATGGGATCTTCCCCAGTCCTTTCCTAAATTAGCCTTATTTTTGTAATACCATATTAGCCACTTGCATCCCTTAAAATATCTCATTGAAGGATGTTTTAAGTCGGATAATATCTCAGAAAATCCACATATGTACAGCGTACCGGTTTCTTTAAGAACCCTAGACGCTTCTTTTATCCACAACATGGACCATTCTATGTATTTCTCTTGACTTTCAAATTTATCCCACTCAGCTTTCTTTATATTATATGGTGGATCTGCGAATATTAAATCAACGGTTCCGCTCTCTATGCTTTTAAGCCATGCTATGCTATCACCTTCATAAAGATAATTTCCGTCCTTTTCATAAATTGGATAAAATTTGCCTAATTTTTCTGTTGGAGGTTCTATGATCCTGCCTTGTATGGGAATTTCAAATAACAAGGTTTGATTCGGTGATCTTATCTGTTTGCGTTTTACTGGCATACTTTTATCCTCTTTTTTAATGCATAACGACCATGCTCACCTGCCGCTATGGAGCGCAGCGGAATAGCGGTCAGGTGAAGCGCCTTGTTATGCGCTTTGTACGACACAATTACAACATCTCCTCCCTGTCAGGAGGGTGATCTTTGGTGCTGACTTCAATTCTCACATCAATTGTAATCCGACTCGGCGCTTCTGATACTCTCGCATCGACTGGCCCATCGTAGCCAATATTTGTCTCGGACGGGACTGCTCTTTCTATACGTCTAGCAGCATCAGCAGACAATGAATGTCTCTTATGTGACATTCGCCGAAGCAATAGTGACTTAATGCGCTGGTGCCATTCACTATCCAACCACGCTTCTTTCATCGTTTCACCAAGAGTCTCTTGCAACACCCAAATAGCAACACCTGCAACAGCCCCGACAACAACTAGCGATCCCTGACGGAGATCTTTAATGAGAATCGAATCATAACGATATTGCCTAAGCCGATAGCGCGCAGCATCAAACGCAACATTTGGAAGGTCAGGGAATTCAGCTTGTATAATGGCGAGTTCCTCATTCTCTGATTCATAAACTGCTTTATTCAATGCATCCACTATCTTACGGAACAAAGAATAGGGAATTATTCTCGTTCCCATTTGATGGAGCCGTAATACGATTTCGATGCCGAGTCCTTCACTCATGGTTGTTATCCATTCCTTTTATTGCGCATAACAATTTATTAAACATACACTTTTATACACTATAAAGCTGAGATACGTCAAGATTTTACTTTTTTCTTGCGTTTTTACTAAGCGAAAAGCAGCGAAAAGAGCGAAAAGGGGTCGAAAGGGGTCGTATCTCAACATTTGACATTTATCAAACCTTTCACCTTTACTATTTAACCATCAAACTTTTTACAAGTTCATCTGGCGTAAACACGGGTATATCTGTAGAAATGAAATTTTGGCATTTCTTGTAACCACAGCATTGCATCCCGAATGCATAGCAGAAGAATAGATAACCGCATCTTCGAAATCTTTGAAACTAAAATTT
>WGDE01000171.1 GCA_015493385.1 Phycisphaerae bacterium | reverse complement strand
TATCCATCGATGATTTCCAGCAATCTAGCGGATCAGTATATCTCTTCATAGGTCTAGCAACCGCGTTATTAACAAACGCATCAAGGCCACCAAATTCCGACTGAATTTCAGCCTTAAGTTTCATAATTGATTCATGGTCAGTCTGATCCACATACTTTGCATAAGCATCAAACCCTTGAGCCTTAAACTCATCTACTACCTTTTGAGATTTTTCCAAAGATCTAGATGCCGTTATGACCGCCGCGCCTGCTTCAAGCAAACCTTCCATTATGAGGCTGCCATACAACCCCGCACCTCCAGTTATCAATACAACCTTGCCTTTTAACGAAAATAACTCTGCTGTCTTCACTTTGCTTTCCTTTACAAGTTTATTGATGGGAATAGTTACTTCTAATCATCAGAGCCAATTTTAATGTTTTGGTGGCATCTTTGGCGGTTATCAACGGTTTGGATTGACCTTTAATACAATCAAAGAAATGGCGAATCTGTTTTAAATAAATCAGATTTCTTTTGCCATCATAACTAAAATGGTCAGTTTTGTTTTCAGAGGCATTAAAAACATTCAAATCTCGTTTTAAAAGGTCGTAATCTATAACTCCATTCCTGCAATTTATCAGCAAACGGCGTCTTGGAACTCTGGAAAAATAATCAACATGAATCCTGCCTATTGCGCCATTTTCACACTTAACCAAACATTCTGAAACATCTTCAACCTCTATTTTCAAATCACTGACTTTACCAACCATTGCCAAAACATCATGGACTTCGCCAAATAACCATCTAAAATAATCAAGTTCATGTGAATAATCAATACACACACCACCGCCTTTATCTCTAAAAGCCGAATATAATTTTCTGTAATCACTACCTGGACGCGATTCTGGCAGATAATCTCCGGCGAAAGAATCAACAGAATATACCTTTCCCAATATACCAGAATCTAAAATATCTTTGATCTTGCATAATCCCAAATCAAATCGCAAGCAATAGGCTATCAAACATACGCTCTTGTTTTTATCAACTGAATCACAAATTCTTTCAGCCTCTTCCATATTTACATCTATTGGTTTTTCCAGCATAACGGGCAATTTATTTTCTATAACTCTGCATGCTATTTCAGCATGCAGATGGCTGGGTACAGCGATAACAGCACCGTCATATTGACATTTCAAAGCATCTTCAATATTATCAAAAATTCTCAAATCATAGGACTTTGATATTGCAAGTTTTGCTATTTCAATATTCGGCTCAACTAAAGAAATATTAGCTACCCCAAGCTCCCTTAGGCACTCAATATGACGCCTACCAATAGAACCACCGCCAATAACTAATATATTTTCAATTACCATAACCAATTTCCTCTCTTCGCTTGGTGACGCATATGAAAAACTCCTTTTAAAATCAACTCATCAGCCTGTCTGCACAAGTTTGGCGACCTCTAAGAGATTTTAATATTTCCCCATCCCAAAGAATATTTGTCATTTTTCGCAACAACTGTACCATATACAAATCTTTAGGGTAAGCTCTAATAATTGCTTTTGAGCAGCAAGTAGTTTTTTCTCGCCCGTTTGGAGTTTTACCGAAATAAACATTGCAACAATTTATCATTTATGATATTTTAATGAAATGAAATTTGAAGATTTAATAAAAAAAGCCGCTCACTTGCCTGCATTTAAGGTGAGTTTCTTAGCTGCCGGAGGTAGTCTGGAGCAAATTCGCATCCAAATCAGCCGCTGGGTTAATGATGGAAAGCTCATTCGTCTTCATAAGGGGTTCTACACTTTGTCTGAGCCATATCGAAAGACTGATTATCAGCCATTCTGTATTGCTAACAGCCTCAAAAAGGTATCGTATGTCAGTCTTCAGTCGGCTCTGTCTTGGCATGGGGTTATTCCTGAGTATGTTCCAGCCGTCACCTGCGTTACTACAGGCAGACCCCAAACCATCGAAACTCCATTAGGAAGATTCGAGTTTCGGCATATTAGCGATAAATACTTCTGGGGGTATCATCAAATCAAACTCAAAGCCGAGCAAACTGCTTTTATTGCATCTCCCGAAAAAGCATTGCTTGATCTTATCTACCTTACGCCGGGAAGCGATAACATGGAATTCCTAGAAGAACTTCGTCTTCAGAATTTTGAAAAGTTTGATGTGACTGTTTTGAATCAATTTGCAGAGAAATTCAAAAGCCCTAAGATGAATCGAGCCGCAGCTCTGATCGAAGAAATCCTAAAATCGGATGAGGGGATTGAACTATGAAAGACTATTTACAACAGCTCCTAGCAGGTGTTAAGGATATAAACTTGGCAAGGTGTATTATCCGTGAATACTTGCAGGAACGGACTCTCGAAACGCTACAAGATAATAATGCTTTCGTGAACTGGGCTTTTGTTGGCGGCACCGCGCTGAGATTCCTCTATTCAATGCCGCGTTTTTCGGAAGATTTGGACTTCTCAACAGCCGCCCCCGGACTTGAAGATAACTTTGTACCGCTGATGCAGAGGATCAAGAATCAATTTATTGCTGAAGGTTATTCCGTAAACATTAAAGCCAAACCAGCCAAAACAGTTAAATCTGCATTTATTAAATTTGATGGCTTGCTATATGAAATGGGAGTGTCAGCTCATCGTTCAGAAGTTATTTCGATCAAGATTGACATTGATACCAATCCGCCAATTGGTGCTGGACTTGAAACTAGTATAATCAGGAAGCATTGCCTGCTCAATTTGCAGCATTATGATAAGAGTTCCCTGTTAGCCGGCAAACTGCATGCCGTATTGATGCGCAAATACACGAAAGGCAGAGATATCTATGACTTGCTTTGGTACCTTTCTGACAAAACATGGCCAAAGCCAAATATTGAATTTCTTAACAATGCTCTAAAGCAAACCTCTGAGAACAATATTCAATTAACTCCAGATAATTGGCAGCAGCATATCGCCGAACGAATCGAAAAGCTCGACTGGGAAAAAGTTATCGCCGACGTCAAACCCTTCATCGAAAAGCAAAGCGACCTTCAGCTTCTCACGAAAGATAATCTGATTAAAATAATAACTTCGAGTCATTAATAAATTTGGCTTATAAGAGACACAAACGACGCGATAGCCTCCTGGGAGCGCGGAGCCCCAGCTCCGCAAACCGTTCAATGCAGTTTTCACTACCAATCCAAATTTGAGATCGCAAACATCACAGCGCTAATAACATTAAAATATAAATCCACCTTTGCAAGCGTTCCTCAACCTATCATCACAAATAAATGTTTCTCGCTTAGCATAGTGGTGCACTTAGCGCGGCAAGCGCAAGTGAGCCCGACGTGGATTACAACGGCAACAGCCGCTGCCCTATTTCTTAAAATAATTTCGCCACGAAATAAACAGAAAAGAAGATTGAGTGATTCCTCTTAATCCACTAATATATCCTCAATGATTTAGCGAGCCTGTAAAAAAAAGGAAACCTATAAATGTCAAGTTTTGTAGCAATCGATTTTGAAACAGCGAACCAGCGCCGCGATAGTGCCTGCGCAATCGGATTGGTGAAGGTAGTTGACAATAAAATTGTAGACCAGCAATACAGGCTAATCAACCCACAAGACAGCTTCAGTGATATCAACATCAGCATTCATGGCATAAACCCCGAAGACGTCGAGAACGAGCCATTCTTCGATCAAGTATGGCAAGAGCTAGAACCAATGTTAGACGGAGTGAGCTTTGTAGCCGCTCACAATATGTCTTTCGATAAAAGTGTTTTGCGCAAAACATGTGAAAGCTACAACATCAAATGCCCAGCCTTCAAAGAAGTCTGCACAGTAAATCTATCAAGACAGCTCTACCCAGAGCTAATAAACCACAAACTAAACACCGTCTGCGCACACCTAAACATAAAACTAGACCACCACAACGCCCTATCAGACGCCCTAGCCTGCGCAGAGATCGTAATCTGCGCCGCCAAAGAAGGATTGATTTGATTGTAGGATGCTTGGCGGAGGATTATTTGGCAGGTTTGCAGTACATTTCACCTTTTTTGTTTAAGGGCATTCAAATGTTTTGTGGGGTACTGGAGTGGCATTTGGCCCATCATCTTTTAGTTCTGGGTTTCATCAAATTGCTCCAATAATTGTGCAAACCGGTCTGATTGAACTTTGCAAAAATCTGAAAAATAGCTTTATTTTTCAGCTAACCAAGTGTACACTGCACATATACACTTAAATAGGAAGGATGATAGATATGGAAGCTTCAATTCTAGATCTGAGAAAACACATGAGCAAGGTGCTTGCAGCACTCGATATGAACGAAACGGTCAAACTAACCTATCGAGGAAAGGAAAAAGCAACTATAGTCCCTACTATCAAAAAGCAGAAAGTAGACCTTACCAGTAATGAAGCCTTTGGACTTTGGGCAGATAGATTCTCAGAAGATGTTGAAAAAACAGTTCGAACTATAAGGAAGGGAAGAGTAAATGCTATTTGATACTGATGTTCTTGTATGGTATTTACGTGGAAATCCCAAAGCTGCAAAAGCTATTCAAAATACTGTCGAAAAACAGATATCGACGATTGTTTATATGGAACTTTTGCAAGGCGCAAGAGATAAGCGAGAAATCAAGGTAATCCGCACGTTCTTAAAAGATGCTGGTTTTGAAATACTTCCTCTAACAGAAAATATTGGCCACAGAGCAAGTGTTTATATGGAAGAATATTGCTTAAAAACAGGCATGTGCATGGCTGATGCATTACTTGCGGCCACTTCTGTAGAAAACCAGCTACCTCTTATCACGGGCAATCGTAAACACTATAAAGCAATTACAGAAGTGGAGTTAAAGATTTTTCGCCCCTGACAAAATGAAACCTTTTTCAATGCTGTTCACCATTGGGTAATTCCCTTGTCTTTGCCGCAAATACCATAGTTTTTCAGAGACCCCGTACAGCGAAAAAAAATCATCGCTGCTTAAATCTTTGTTCTTTAATGGCGAGCCATTCTTCGATCAAGTATGGCAAGAGCTAGAACCAATGTTAGACGGAGTGAGCTTTGTAGCCGCTCACAATATGTCTTTCGATAAAAGTGTTCTGCGCAAAACATGCGAAAGCTACGACATCAAATGTCCATCCTTCAAAGAAGTCTGCACAGTAAATCTATCAAGACAGCTCTACCCAGAGCTAATAAACCACAAACTAAACACCGTCTGCGCACACCTAAACATAAAACTAGACCACCACAACGCCCTATCAGACGCCCTAGCCTGCGCAGAGATCGCAATCTTGGGTATTAAAGAAGGATTGATTTAATAGGATGTGAAAAGATGATTGGCAGAAAATTGTTTTGGCAAATTTGCGTCATAGTCTCATCTTTTTTTGCTTAATACTACATATACATAGTACGTGCTAGCTACTACGACTATATATATGTAGTAAACCAAAGTTTTCTCCCTAAACAGGCGTAGGAGTGAGAAGTCAACCGAACGTGAAGTTATTGCATAAATAGGTACTTATGGAAAGTGAGTTTCAGACCAAAAGCTGTGACGCAAGCTCGATCGGCTATCCAATGCCCCTTAATTCTCCGTCAATCGCATAATTTTCCGCTACCAACGTTTACATTCGGGTTAAATCGGTAAAAATCGGTTGATTTATCGCCCAAAACAGGATATTTTTAGGACGTTTTATTCTGGTATTATTAAACGACCAGATATTTCTAAACCTTAGCACATCCCGTACTTAGGAGTCTGAAAATGGTAATAGAAGATCGTTGGCTATCTGTTGAAGAGATTTGCAAATATCTCGGGGTCAGCAACGATACCGTTTACAAATGGATTGACAAGCATAGCATGCCCGCCCACCGAATGGGTCGCCTCTGGAAATTCAAAAAAGATGAGGTTGATGAGTGGGTCAAAGATGGTAAGGCTGCTCCTAAAGAAGGCGAGTGATTTCTTAAAAAATTAATTGATAGCAAAGTGTTAAGGGAGTTATTCATGAGCTGGACTCATTATTGGAAGAGACAAGTTAAACTCATATATGAAGATTTTAAAAGAGCTTTAACTGATTGCAATAAAGTGATTGGACTATTGGATATTTCATTGACTGGTGCTGACGGGAACGAATCTAGACTCGAGAGAAATATAGTCTTAGAATATTTTCCCTATGATCTCGCGTCACAATGCTACTTAGTTGTTTTTTGCCATTAAGTTAAAGGATTGATTAAAATTAGTACAGATAGCTCAGTTGATGATTGACGAGAAACTTTAGATATATGTAGAAAAGAATTCTATTTTCAAAAAAAAG